>NZ_JAYMDY010000005.1:0-284256 GCF_037027245.1 Pseudoalteromonas sp. CH_XMU1449-3 | reverse complement strand
TGATAGCTGATAGCTGATAGCTGATAGCTGATAGCTGATAGCTGATAGCTGATAGCTGATAGCTGATAGCTGATAGCTGATAGCTGATAGCTGATAGCTGATAGCTGATAGCTGATAGCTGATAGCTGATAGCTGAAGCGCAAAAACCTACCTTTTTTCGTTCGATATTTGACCACTGATAATAATTAGTACGTATTACAGTAAAAAAACTTCAAGATTTAGCAAAATTAGCTTAAATCCATCAGTTAATTGATGAAATTTTTTGCTACAATTGGGGGGCAAGTAATGTGAGTGAGTTCAACAACAGCTAATGCAGAATTCTGTTTCCTCTTAGTGAGGTTGATCTTGGTCAGTATATTGTTTTTTTATATGCGTTATCATAACCAGCGGCTTCATACTCGAGCTAACCTAAATTAATAATTCATTAAATAGGGTTTATTCGAGCATGAGACTGTGAATAACCTTGTTTTAATCAAGGGTTTTAATTATGATCGCGTCTATTTTGAAATTTCTAAAAATTAACCTGCTGTAACTGATGTTCTCAATATGGCAAGTGTTGGGAATCATAGTGGAGATAAGTGGATGAGCAATGCGCCTGTAGACAATGGCCGACGTCGCTTTTTAACCATAGCTACCTCTGTTGTTGGTGGTGTTGGTGCGGCTGGGGCTGCTGTTCCTTTTATTGCGTCTTGGAATCCAAGTGAGCGAGCTAAATCTGCGGGTGCGCCTGTAGAAGTAGATATCAGCAAGCTTGAGCCAGGACAATTAATACGTGTTGAGTGGCGAGGAAAACCTGTTTGGGTTATTAATCGTACACCAAGAATGCTTGAACAGATGAAAGAACATGAAGGTCAACTTCGTGATCCTGCGTCTGAAGAGCCTCAACAACCTGAATCATCAACCAATGAATATCGTTCGCAACGTCCTGAAATTTTCGTTGCTGTTGGTATTTGTACGCACTTAGGTTGTTCTCCTAGCTTCCTACAAGGTGGCTTTGGTGAGAAAGTAGAGGGCACAGACGACGGTTTCTTCTGTCCGTGTCACGGTTCTAAATTTGATATGGCTGGTCGTGTATTCCAATCTGTACCTGCACCATTAAATCTAGAAATTCCTCCGTATACCTTCCTTGATGACACGACTATTCTAGTCGGTGAAGAAAAAGGAGTGGCGTAATGTTTGGTAAAATTATTGGTTGGATCGACGATCGTATTCCAATGACACGTGTTTGGAACATGCATATTGCACAGTATCCAGCACCAAAAAACTTTAACTTCTGGTACTTCTTTGGCTCTTTAGCCATGTTAGTACTTGTTAACCAAATCGTAACTGGTATCTGGTTAACAATGAACTTCGTACCATCTGCTGAAGGTGCTTTCGCATCGGTAGAATACATCATGCGTGATGTTGAATACGGTTGGTTACTTCGTTACCTTCACTCAACAGGTGCATCAGCGTTCTTTATCGTTGTATACCTGCACATGTTCCGTGGCATGATCTACGGTTCTTACCAAAAACCACGTGAATTACTGTGGTTATTCGGTATGTTCATCTTCTTAGCGCTTATGGCTGAAGCTTTCATGGGTTACTTACTACCTTGGGGACAAATGTCTTTCTGGGGTGCACAGGTAATCATTTCACTATTCGGTGCGATTCCGGTTATTGGTGATGACTTAACGCTTTGGATCCGTGGTGACTACGTAATTTCTGGTGCTACGCTTAACCGCTTCTTTGCACTACACGTAATTGCATTACCTTTAGTAATCGTTATCTTAGTATTCTTACACATTGTTGCACTACACGAAGTGGGTTCAAACAACCCAGATGGTGTTGAAATTAAGCGTAAGAAAGGCTCTGTAGCTGAAGAAGATAAGCCTAAATTCAAATTCCACGAGTATTACACCAACAAGAAAGACATTGTTGATGCAATCCCGTTCCACCCTTACTACACAGTAAAAGATATTGTGGGTGTGGTTGGTTTCTTAATCTTATTCTGTTGGGTTGTATTCTTTATGCCTGCGATGAATGGTTTCTTCCTAGAAGCGCCAAACTTCGAAGCAGCTAACCCGCTGAAAACACCAGAGCATATTTTCCCAGTTTGGTACTTTACGCCATTCTACGCAATCCTACGTGCAATCCCTAACAAGTTAATGGGTGTTGTGGCGATGGGTGCATCTATCGTAGTGCTTGCGTTACTACCTTGGATTGACCGTGGTTCGGTTCGCTCTATTCGTTATCGTTGTGGTCTTCACAAGTTAAACATCGCACAATTCGTGGTAACTTTCGTTATCTTGGGTTGGGTTGGTGCTACACCACAAACTGATTTCAAAACGCTGTTATCACAAATCACGACTGTGACATACTTCATGTTCTTCGTATTGTTATTTGTTTACAGCAAGAATGAGAAAACTAAGCCATTACCAACGAGGTTGACGAAATGATGAAAAAGCTAATTATCGGTTTATTCGCATTGTTGCCATCGTTGACAATGGCAGCAGGTCCTTCGGTTCCTTTAATGGATGCGAACATTGACCTTAAAGATAACGCATCTTTACAGCGCGGTGCTAAATTGTTCATGAACTACTGTCTTGGTTGTCACCAAATGCAGTATCAACGTTATGAGCGTACGTTCCGCGATATCGGTATTCCTACTGAGATTGGTCAAGAGCAATTAATTTTTGATGGCTCAAAAGTAGGTAGCCACATCAAAAATGCGATTGATAAAGATGACGCAGCTAAATGGTTTGGCGCAGCGCCACCGGATCTTACGCTTGTAGCGCGAGTTCGTGGTACTGACTGGATCTACACTTATCTGAAGTCATTCTATAAAGACGAGTCTCGTCCGTTTGGCGTAAACAACGTTGTTTTCCCATCGGTAGGTATGCCACACGTTCTTCAAGAACTACAAGGCTTACCAACACCAATCACTGAAGAAGTGGAAGAACATGGTCATACTGTGACTAAAGTTGTTGGCGTTGAAACAGATGGTTCTGGTGAAATGAGTGTTGACGAGTACGATCGTGCTGCTCGTGACTTAACTAACTTCTTAGCTTACGTTGGCGAGCCGTCACGTTTAGAGTCAGAAGCGTTAGGTCTGAAGGTAATTGGTTTCCTAGTGATTCTATTTATCTTGGCATTCATGCTGAAGAAAGAATACTGGAGAGATGTTCACTAATCCTGGGCATTTTGAAAGGTAGTTTTGTGATAGGGGCTTAAGCCCCTATTGCTGTTTTTGTAATATAATGGAGGTAGGCATGGCCGTAGCTGCCAATAAGCGCCCTGTAATGACCCTGTTTTCTGGTGCTAACTGTATGTATAGCCATCAAGTACGTATCGTACTTGCTGAAAAAGGTGTAAGTGTTGACATTCACCTGGCTGAAAAGGATAACCTGCCAGAAGCACTTCATGAGATTAACCCTTACGGTACAGTACCAACACTGATCGATCGTGAGCTTGGTTTATATCAGGCAAACATCATCATGGAATACCTTGATGAACGTTTCCCTCATCCTCCACTAATGCCAGTTTATCCGGTTATGCGTGGCCGTAGTCGTCTGATGATGCATCGTATCGACACGGATTGGTATAGCCTAGCTAACAAAATCACTAGCGGTAGCAGCGAAGCTGCGCAAGCACGTAAAGAGCTTACAGAAGCGTTACTTGCAATTGCACCAATCTTCTCTGAAGCACCTTACTTCATGAGTGAAGAGTTCAGCTTAGTTGATTGTTACTTAGCACCACTTCTTTGGCGTTTACCTGAGCTTGGCATTGAGCTTAATGGTGCTGGCGCGAAAGAGCTTAAAGAATACATGTTGCGTTTATTTGAGCGTGAATCATTCCAAGCTTCACTAACTGAAGCAGAGCGTGAGATCCGTTTATAATGACGCCTAATCGTCCTTATTTACTACGCGCTTTCTTTGATTGGATTGTTGATAATCAGTGTACACCACACTTAGTGGTTAACGCTGATTTTCCTGCTGTACAAGTACCAACACAGTTTGTGCAAGACGGTCAGATCGTTTTGAACATTAGCCCATCAGCGGTAACACAATTTGCAATGGACAACCAACAGCTTAGCTTTAATGCGCGCTTTGGTGGCCAACCAATGCAAGTGTACGTACCTATGGGTGCTGTGCTCGCAATTTATGCACGTGAGAATGGTGAAGGGACTGTATTTACTGCAGAAGAATTCATCGAGGACGAAGACGATTTTGCTCCGGTATTAGAAAGTGTTGAAACACCTGACGAGATTACGCCAGATGATGAACCACCTGCTAAACCAGAGAAGAAAAAAGGTGCTCACTTACGAGTGATTAAGTAACCTTAGTCAGACAAAAGAAAACCCGCTATTAAGCGGGTTTTTTTATTATTAATTAACTGTTTAGCGTTACAGATATTCAAACACTTTAATAACACGTTCAACGCCTGATACGTTACGTGCTACATCAACCGCTAAATTCGCTTCAGAATCGCTCACTAAGCCCATTAAAAAGACTTCGCCATTCTCTGTTACTACTTTGATGTTATTGCTGCTGATACTCTCTGTGGTGAGTAATTGCGTTTTCACCTTAGAGGTTAACCAAGAGTCGTGCGTTTGCGTACTCATGCCAATATTTGAACCAATGCGAATTTGGTTGTGGATTTTACGAATGCCATCAACGCCTTCAATAGCGCGTTGTGCTTCGTCTTTCATTTCTGCGTTAGCAACTTGGCCAATCATAAGCACAATACCATTAACGCTAATGACGTTAACGTTAGCAAATTTATGTAGGCGCTCATTTTCGCTGATAGCAATAGAACTTTTGATTTCGATATTGTTATCGTCGATTTGTGAACCAATCGTGCGGCGATCATTCGCAGCAGTTACAGCGCCTGCAGTACCGGCGACAACGGCAGCTGCACAGCCTTGCAGCAATAAAACGGTACCAAATACTAGTAAAGACTGTTTAAACATTAATTTTCTTCCTGTGGGAATAAGGTTAAATCGATAAGCTCACTGAGGCAGTGCAAATTCACTAAGTGTGACTCAACAATACGGCTTGGGCGTTTGGATGGCACACGAATTTCAACATCATTTGGGCCAAGTAAGCCAACTAATTCACCGCCGTCATCACCAACAAGCACAATTACTTTCATATCACGGGTCAGTGCCGCTTCAACGGCTGAGATAATCTGCTTTTCATTACCATTGACAGCAATTGCTAATAAAAGGTCGCCTTGCTGTGCAAATGCACGAATTTGTCGTGCAAAGGTTTCGTGCTCATCATTATTTGCGGCTGAGCCTAAGTTAACTTGATCTTGTGCAAGCGCAACTGCGGGTAGGCATGGGCGCTCGGTTTCATAAAAGTTAATTAATAGCCCTGCCATGTGCTGTGCCAACATGTGGCAGCTAGGAGTGCCACAACACAGCAGTTTATTGCCGTTAATAAGACTTTGTGCAATGGTGAACGCTGCCGATTCAAGTGCGCTTGGCAGTACTTCACCTGCCGCTATTTGAACTTGAATATTTTCGGTAAAGATTTTTTTTATCGTTTCTTGCATAACCTACCAAATTAAGCCGACGCCAAACGGCGTTAGTAAACATTTTTAAACCAGTTTAGGGTGCTGTTAAGCTCACCTGTTATAGCGACATAATCTATCCGCATAGCCTGGTTTGAGATCTTTTTCTCGGCAAGATAATGGCTAATCGTGCGCCTTAATCGTTGCTGCTTTTGTTTGCTGAGCGCATAGTTTGCACCACCACGCAGGGTGTTTTTTCTAAATTTTACTTCTACAAATACCAGTGTTTGCCCGTCACGCATTATTAAATCGAGCTCGCCGTACTTGCATAAGTAATTGCGCTCAATGGCTTTTAAGCCATGTTGTATTAAATACTGTTCTGCCTGATGTTCGTAATACAGGCCTTTCTCGCGGCTATTTTGCCACAATTGCTTAAACCACGACATAGCTTCATCCTTGAGCTAATACTACGTTTTAAAAAGGGTTATTCAGCGGCATTGATCCCAATAGCAGATTGCATAAATAGCGGTATTGGTTGCTCAGTCGCTAAATCGACCGCAATGATTTTCTTATTCTTGTACTGTGCCCAATCTAGGGTGCGTGTAACATAGCCATTACTAGCAATGCTTAATTGACCACTGATACCACTAAAGCGTTTGCCTTGTACCATACTCAGTTGTTTTACATCACCAAGCATACTAGCTGCATCGAACGCCATGGCAAATAAGCGCTGGCTTATATCAGCGTTTTCTGGCCATAAGCTTTCGTACTGCTGGCGTAAATTGTGTTGCTGAATTTGACCGTCAAGCATCCAAGGTAGTTCCGTAAAATAAAGGCCATCTAAGTCGCCTTTATCGGTTCTATCAATTTGTTTACTGTGGCTTTTTGAGCTGGCATAAAGCGGGATTCTATCTGCGAAGGTACTCACATTAACGTCTAAATAAGGCTTGATTAAGCGTGTTTCGGTGGCATCACCTAAAATATAAATCACGTCAATGTCGCTGCGTGAGCGGGTTTCACTTTCTACTTCTTGCTTGAATAATGATTTGACGACTTTAATACGCTCTTTACTTTGGTCTACTTCAAGTAAGCCAGTGATGGTTTTCGGCATATCATCTTTACCTGAGTAAAACCCTATTTGTGGTTTAACTTCGCTGTATCGTTGCCACTGCGTTTTAAAGTGTTCAACTAAACGCTGACCGTTACTATTATTAGGGGCTAGCAACATCGGCTTTTGATAGCCTGCTGTTAAAAATCGCTCTAATGCTTGCTGAACTTCATGCTCAGGGCTTAGTGCAAAGAAAAAGTGCTGCTGTGAAATGCGCTCACCATCAAAGGTGTTTAAATGCATTACCGGGTAATCAACCAGTGTTTGTGCGCTAGTAAGCTTTTCGATATTGCTTTTTAGTAGTGGGCCAATAATAAAATCAGCATTAAATTCGCTTAGCTTGAGTGAGATCTCTGCAGCTGATAGTGATTCATCAATAAATAGGGTTTGCTCTAATGACTGTCCATCTAAGGCTGCAAGCACACCGGCTTTTAAGGCATCACCTAATCGCTCATTAGCACCTGATTGTGGAATAAGCACAGCTAAACGGTTCACATTTAGAGGTTCAATTTGTACTAGCTCAGTCACTTTTTTTGGCAGCACTTCAGCGGCTGGGTGACCCGGGTAGCGACGCAGCCAGTTATTCATTGCTTGGTGAAGTTCTACAGGCGCACCTAAATACACTTGATGATAAAGCGCTAAATTAACCCAACCTTGTTGCACCACTGAGCCTCGGTTAAAGCGCTCAAGTGCGTACGATGAAAGCTGGGTTAGGCTTTGCCATAAATCTTTGTTTAAATTGGCAACGATAAAGTTATTTTCGCTGCTAAGTGTTGATGCCTTAAAAAAGAAAGGCATTGCTTGTTTTGGCATACCTTGCGACGCGTAAACGCGTGCAGTCAGGTATTGATGCCATGCTTGATGCTCTGGCTGGCTTAACTGAGGCTCAAGTTGTTGTAACTGAGCTAAAGCTAAGTCGCTTTTGCCTTGATGCTCTTGCGCAAGGGCAATGTAAAGTTTGTTTTGAATTTGGTCGACACTTGGGGTTGCTTCTAGTTCGAGGCAGATTTTTTCTAGCAGTGCCCAGCGCTCTTCGCTGATAGCCGCATCACGTGCAGTATATAAAAGCTGGATTTTATCGGCACCTTGACGGTTTAGCGCCGCTTGGTACATAGATTGTGCGTCGGTTAGCTGTGATAGCGCAATACTCGATTGGCTCGATTGATTTTCTGCACTATTTCGAGGTTTTTCGGTTGTGCTACAAGCCGATAACCCTGACAATACAATTAATAGACTAACAAGTTTAAGTCGCACAATGATTTCCCGATACGTTAACGCGATTTGCTTATATTACTGACTGACGCAGGAGACCTCAATGTTAAATGAGGACAATTCAGATAAAATCGGCACTCTTTACATTGTTGCCACGCCTATTGGTAACTTTGATGACATCAGCCAGCGTGCCATCCAAACCCTATCTGAGGTTGACTTAATAGCCGCTGAAGATACTCGTCATACAGGAAAGTTGTTAAGCCACTTTAATATCAAAGCAAAAACCTTTGCTCTGCATGACCATAACGAGAAACAAAAAGCGCAACAAATTGTAGATTGGTTAGAGCAAGGAATGAACATTGCGCTGGTATCTGACGCCGGCACGCCACTTATTAGCGACCCAGGTTATGCGGTGGTCAATTTATGCCGTGAACAAGGCGCGCACGTCGCGCCAGTGCCAGGAGCATGTGCTGCAATTACCGCTGTATGTTGTTCTGGTTTACCAACAGATCGTTTTCAGTTTATTGGTTTTACACCAGCAAAGAGTAAAGCAAGGCAGACCTTTTTCATTGAAGCGGTAAACTCAGGTATTACTAGCATCATGTATGAAAGTACCCACCGTATAATGGCGAGCCTTGATGATTTAGAAGCAGCTCTCGGTGCAGAGCAGCCAGTAGTGTTTGCCAAAGAACTTACCAAAACTTTCGAAACCTTTTTCAATGGCACAGTTGCCGAGCTAAAACAGTTCTTAACGGATGATCCAACAAAGCAGCGCGGCGAAATCGTACTGATGCTACCGGGTAAAGCAAAGCAAAGTGACGATATTCCAGAAGATGCGCGCCGCATGCTAGGTTTACTCGAAGCCGAAATGCCACTGAAAAAAGCCTGTGGTGTTGTGGCTGAGTATTTTGGTTTGAAGAAAAACGCACTTTATAAAGCAATTATTGACGAAAAAGGCTAATTCTTTACTGCATAGACGTGCGCGCTCAGGTATACTGCGCGCCGAGTCAGCCGAGATAATCGCTGCCTGCAACGAAAATGCGCAGGGGGAGGAAAGTCCGGGCTCCACAGGGCAGGGTGCCAGCTAACGGCTGGGGGGCGCGAGCCTACGACAAGTGCAGCAGAGAGGAGACCGCCAACTTCGGTTGGTAAGGGTGAAAGGGTGCGGTAAGAGCGCACCGGGCCACTGGTAACAGTTGGTTGCAAGGTAAACTCCACCCGGAGCAAGACCAAATAGGGTTCCTTATGGCGTGGCCCACGTTGGAACCGGGTAGGTTGCTTGAGCCATAGAGCAATTTATGGCCTAGACGAATGATTATCCACGACAGAACCCGGCTTACTGGCTGACTCACCAAATCATATTAAAGCCCGTAGTGAATGCTACGGGCTTTTTGCTTTTTAGAGCAGAGTTTTTAGCTGATTGCTATTGTGGCCTAACCATTATGCTAAATAGTGAAATTTATCATTATTGTTAAACCACCACATTCACCATTTTTAAACTGAGTTTTACCTTTGAGTACTGAGACACGCTCGACGATCCCTAATACACCAAACCCGCCTTTAGAATTTGAGTTTTTATGTTCAGGCAGGCCTATGCCGTTGTCACAAATAACTATCTCAAGTTCATTTTCTTGGTAATTAATATCTATTGAAAACTCAGTGGCTAGAGAGTGCTTAACTGCATTTGTGGATGCTTCTTGGCATATACGAAAGATGGCGATTTTAAAGTCATCATTTAAGCTATCTATCGGTCCACTTATTTTACATTGATAAGCTATTCCAGCTTCATTTAGGTGCTCAGAGAATAGCTCGCTTTTTAATGCTGCTTCTAAACCTAATTCGTCTAATAAGCGAGGTCTCAGCCAGTGCATTAACCTGTATACCGAGTCATACATATGGCTTGAAACGTTTTGGAGTCTTGTAATTGTCGATGCTAACTCGTTATGGTTGGCTGTTTTCTTTTCTAATATTGCAATATTTGTTTTTAAAGCTGTCAGGTTTTGACCTATATCATCATGTAATTCTTGTGAAAGCTGGCTTCGCTCAGATTCTTGAACATTAACAACTTTAGTAGCTAAGTTTTGAGTTAACGTACTAAGTTCAATTAACTCTTTATTTTGCTCTAATAATGCGGATTTAGACTCATTTAATTCAGTAACAAATGCACTGAGCAAAAGAGCCAGAACGCTGTAACTTATTATGTAAAGTTGCGTAGTCAGGAGTAATTCGGTTTCATTCACACCATAGACGTTAATGAGCAAAGATATAACAGTTACACTTGCATAGCTCAGAGCACCTAAGGCCCCGTATCGATAGCTAAACCATATCAAAGGAAATATAGCGAGCATTCGCAAGAGGTAGAGTGATTTAGGTTCAAACAGGTAAACCCCAATAAAAACAGTGAGGCAAAAACACAGTTGCACTAAAAGCGTGCCAACCTCTTTAGTTATAAGTTTATTTAATTGCTGGTAAATTGTTTTAGCATGAAACGCGAAAAGCAACATGATAAGTGTCGTTATAATACCGCCAAGCTGATGAGCTAACATCATTTCAAAGCGATCTTCATCAGCAATAAGTCGGTATTTATTTTGGCTATCACTCGGTAAGATAATGAGCATTGATCGTATAAAGCGATATGAAATTGCAATAAATAATACTGTAACAGCACTTTTAACAGTTTGAATATCTAATCGAACTTTGAAAAGCTTTGCCAGCACAAGAGGAGTAAGAATCAAAAACTCTCGGCATGCGGAGCTAACAAGCCTATAGAGGACATCATCAAGAGGGACATCATAAAAATACCAAACATAACTGATTTGTCCTAATGTAAAACCTACTGCTAATGCTGGCCAATAACGTAAAGGAAAAAACAGATAACAAACTACTCTGAAGCCAACCGGAAAGTACCAACTAACAAAGTCCTCGTACACAACATAGTTAAAGGAAAATAAATAAAGACTATTTTCGATAACTGGCGCAATTAAAACTATTAAGCACGAAAACAATGCAAACTTTACTATTTCACTGCGCTGGGTGCTCTTCAACTTGAGAGCTAACGGAACAAAGTAGTTTTTGTTGAAGACTCTATCCATGAGTAAGCATAACCTTTTTATAATATATAAACTTGCGTCGTATCAAACTGTTGTTTGGCGCTAGGGTTACACAAAGTATAACGTTGTGTAACTTGAATTTCAGCTTTATTTCCAATGAGTTGTAATAAATGCCCTTTAGCAATATCTGACATATTACGCTTATGTTTTACAATCACTTCACGACCTAAAGCTCCTTGCAAGCGTGGTTTAGGGAAAGCTGTTTTGGTTACCGGCTTGATATGCTCGCACTGAGTAAAATAATCTAAACATTGCTGTTTTGCATTATTGATGGTCTCATCGTTACTTTTAATTATGTCTACATTTTTAATGAAATGAACAAACGCGGCATTTCGTGAAGTGAAGTTAGCCGTAACATTAGCTAAGGCTTTTGATTCTGGCCATTTACGCATGACTACATATTTATTTTTACCTGTTTTGACTAGGTTAGTAGAGCCTTTTGTCATTTTACTTGTCCACTCAATACGATAATTTGACTCGCCAATGTAATGTAGTAATACGGTGATGTTTTGAAAGTGGCTTGTTTCCCCTGCGATCTTTTTCATGGCTATTTCCTTGTCATTTTGGGTAAGCTTACAAGGAGATAAACAATAAAATTACTTCCACTTTTCTTAGGCTTATAAGAATTTTTCTTACCTTAGTAATCCACTCCCGCGTTATAATGGGATTAATCAATACATGGAGTTGTTATGAAATTTGCGCTTATTGACGATCATCAAATGGTAAGGGAAGGTTTTAAGGCTCTCATCGAAGAAGAAGATCCTGATTGGCAAGTTAGCTTTGAAGCAAGTAGTTACAGTGAGTGTCTACAAAACTTAGGTGATATTGATATAGATTGCTTCGTCATCGATATTTCGCTGCCAGATAGAAATGGGTTAGAAGTTTCTCAACTAATTGACAATAAGCTACCAAGTGCTAAGCGTATAATTTTGAGTATGTATGAGGAAAAGTCTTATATTCAAAGAGCGCTAGATTTAGGTGTTGATGCTTATCTATCTAAGCGAGATGCAGCTGAAGAGTTAATAACAGCAATACATTCTATCTTTAAAAACCAATTATTTTTAAGCCCTTCAATTAACACGCATTTCTTAAAACCTCAAAAAACTGACAGTGTATTAAACAAACTGACGCCAAGAGAATTAGAGGTTTTTAAGTTACTTGCACAGGGCTTTAATGCGAAACAAGTTTCACAGGTAATTGATATAATGCCTAAAACGGCTCATGTTCATCGTGCCAGCATTATGAGCAAACTGAATTTAACTTCGCAAATTCAAATTACTAAACTGGCTCTTGAAAAAGGGGTGATTCTTATTGATGACATAGGGTAAATCCATTCCCGTTTTGTATGCTGTTTATCAATTGCTTAAGTTATCAAAAACGGAAATTTCTAGTTTAAACGCTATATTTTCTGAATCGTTGTGATTATTGATCTCGGACAAGGTTACTGCGTTGACTCTGTATGTTGCAGTGGTACAGTGAAATTGAACTTAAATTCTAGCTAAAGGAGTTGCCCATGTTAGGCGAAAAACACTCGTTATTGAATGAATTCCCAGAGTTTAATGAATTAATCCATAGCCTCGCGAAACACGATGCTCACTTCAAGAAAACCATGCAACGTTACGATGATATGGATAAAGAAATTCGCTCTCTTGAGTTGCAAGACTCTCCAATCGAAGATGCGGACATGCATGAAAAGAAGCATCAACGCGCCGTGCTAAAAGATGAACTTTATGACTTTTTAAAAGCCAATGCTTAATAAATGAATCGAATAATGCTCCTGCTAACTGCATTCTTACGGTAGGAGCTTTTTCTCTCCTCTATTTTTACTCTCCAATCGTATTTAATCGCAATATCCCTTTACTCAATCAAGGTTATGGTAGTCTTAGCGCGATTTTTTAAGGCAACAATGGAATAGTGCTTTGCACTGACTGGGATTAACATGATTAAAAAAAATATTATTACTACTTCATTAGCACTTATGGGTGTTGTCGCTGTAGGTAGCGCACACGCTGATGAAGGGCAGTGGCAACCGCATCAATTAAAACAATTACAAAGCGAGTTTGACCGCGTTGGTATTGAGTTACCGGCTTCACAAGTGGCAGATCTTAACCAATATCCACTCAATGCAGTGGTTGGTTTAGGCTATTGCTCTGCGTCATTTGTGTCACCAAAAGGCTTAGCGGTAACTAATCATCACTGTGCTTATGGTGCGATTCAAAATAACAGCACACCAGAAAATAACTTAATTGAAAAAGGCTTTTTAGCAGCTGACTTGTCAAAAGAATTACCAGCAGGCCCGCAAGAGCGTTTGTATGTAACTGAACAAGTGGATGATGTAACAGATCGCGTATTGGGTAACTTACCTGCAGAACTACACGGCAAAGAGCGTTTTGAGGCGATTCAAGCAAACCGCAAAGCCTTGATCAGCGAGTGTGAGTCAGATCCTAACTACCGTTGTACAGTGCGTGATTTCCATCATGGGCTAGAGTACTTCATGATCAAACAACTGATGATCAAAGATGTGCGCTTAGTGTATGCTCCGGCAGAAGCGCTAGGTAACTTTGGTGGTGACATCGATAACTTTGAATACCCACGTCACACGGCCGATTTTACTTTTGTACGTGGTTATGTTGGTAAAGATGGCAAGCCTGCAGATTACAGCGAAGATAACGTACCTTATGAGCCAAAGTCGTTCTTAAAAGTGAATGCGAGCGGCGTAAGCTTAGGTGATGGTGTGCTGGTGGCAGGTTACCCTGGCCGCACTAGCCGCTATAAACTAGCAGATGAAGTAAATTATTCAGCGAGTTGGTATTACCCGACATTGCTTAATACTTACAACATGACCCTTGATGTGATTGCCAAGCAGAGCAAAGGCGATGAGCAAGCACAAGTTAAATATGCCTCTCGTGTAAAAAGCACTAACAACCGTTTAAAGAAACTGGAAGGCTTACAAGATGGCTTTAATGTAACGGATATTCCGGGTATTAAAGCTGCGCAAGAACAAGAGTACCTCGCTTGGTTTGCACAAAGTGCTGAGCGTAAAGCTTACGCAGATTCATATCACGCATTAAAGTCATTATTAGTAGAAGCGCACGCACAGCAACAAAGCCATTTTTACTTTGATTACGCAAAACGCGCAGACTTATTAAGTACGGCAATTCGTTTATACCGCTTAGCTAAAGAAAGCGAAAAGCCAAATGCAGAGCGCGAAATGGGTTATCAAGAGCGCGATCTTCCTATGCTTAAAGCGCGTTTAGAGCGTTTACAAAAACAGTTTACGCCTGAAGTCGATAAAGCCTTATGGTTAAGCTATTTAGGTAACTATTTAGCGCAAGATAAAACAGCGCAAGTAGCGGCATTAAACGACGGCTTAGGTATTACAGATACCACTACACAAGCTGAGCTTGATGCGATTATTGCTTCTTTTTATGCTAATACAGAGCTTACAGATGTAGACGCACGTGTTAACTGGATTGGTAAATCTGTAGCAGAGTTTGAAGCATCAAACGATCCATTCATAAAGTTAGCTGTTGCTCTATACGATACCAACATGGCACAAGAAGCTGATAAAAAAGAAATGGCGGGTCGTTTAGCAGAAATTCGCCCGCAGTATATGCAAGCCGTGATCGCTTTCAATAACGCTAAAGGTAAGCCAGTATACCCAGATGCAAATGGCACATTACGCGTAAGCTATGCACAAGTTGATGGTTACCCAGCGGCAGATGCTGTTTATAAAACACCTTTTACATCACTACGTGGTTTAGTGGCTAAACACACAGGTGAAAAACCATTTGTTGTTACAGATAAAGTACTTGAAGCATACAAAAATCAAGCGTTTGGCGCGTACTACCGCGGTGACTTAGGTTTACCAGGTGTCAGCTGTAGTTTATTTAGCTTTGGTTGTGAGCCACAAGCGGCTAAACCTCTTGAAGTTAACTCAGTACCAGTCAACTTTTTAAGTAGCGCTGATACCACAGGTGGTAACTCAGGTTCGCCAGTCATGAATGGTAAAGGTGAATTAGTGGGTCTTAATTTTGACTCGACTTATGAATCAATCACCAAAGATTGGTACTTTAACGCCAAAATCACCCGTGCTATTCACGTTGATATTCGATACATGCTTTGGTTAATGGAAGAAGTTGATAACGCAGGTTACCTACTTGATGAAATGACCCTAGTTAAATAGCTCCGCTATGTTAATAATAACCGCAGCAATCGCTGCGGTTTTTTTATGTCTTTAATTTTTGCCAATCTAACGTTTTTAATTTGTTTATTTTCAATACTTTTGTAATGTACAAAGCAGATACTTTTACTTGGGAAAAATAATGAGCGCCAAACAAATAATAAAAGCCATTTCAGTGAGTGTTGTGGCAATAACGGCAAGCTTTAATGCCAGTGCAGCGAATACCGAAGCAATGTGGCCGGGCACGGCTTATAATCAGCAAATACCAACATTTAAACAAGTACTCGGATACGATGTAGGTGAGCGTATCACCAATTACAACGATATGCGTCGTTATCTCAACGCTTTAGAGCAAGCAGCGCCTGATCGTATTAAAGTGTTTAAGTACGCAAACAGCTGGGAAGGCCGTGAACTGGTTTATGCGGCGGTTGGCACTGCGGAGCATATTCGCTCATTAGAAACTCTCGCCAATAACACCCAAGCTTTGGCTGATCCGCGTATCACCTCTGAAAAAGAAGCTAAGTCGCTAATTAAAAATTTACCGACGTCTGTGTGGCTTCAGTATGCAGTGCACGGTAATGAAATTAGCTCAACCGATGCTGCATTATTTACTGCATATCACTTATTAGCAGCCCCGAATGATGCCATTAACAGCAAAATTTTAGATAACACAGTGGTGTTTATCGACCCACTACAAAATCCTGATGGTCGTGAGCGCTTTGTTACTCGTTATTATGCGACCGTAGGTCTTGAGCACAGTGCAGATAGGTTAAGTGCAGAGCATAATGAGCCATGGCCAAGAGGCCGAACAAATCATTATTTGTTTGATATGAACCGTGATTGGTTAGCGCTTACTCAGCCTGAAAGTAAGGGCAGAGTGGCTGCAATCAATAAATATAAACCACAAGTGGTGGTTGATATTCATGAAATGGGCGGCGACCAATCTTACTACTTTGCACCGGCTGCTCAGCCATTTAATCCGCATATGACGAAAACTCAAATCGCTAACATGGATGCGATTGGGCAAAATCATGCGAAGTATTTTGATGAATTTGGCTTTGATTACTTTACCCGTGAAATCTTTGATGCCTTTTACCCAGGCTACGGTGATAGCTGGCCTGTTTTTTATGGTGCATCAGCATCAACTTACGAAGTAGGCTCTGCGCGTGGTCATGTATTTGAGAAAAATACCGGTGAACTACTCACCTATTTTAATACTGTAAAACGTCAGTTTGTGGCCTCAATTTCGACCGCCGAAGGGGCTGCCAACCAACGTGAAAAACTACTAGGTGACTTTTATCAATATCAAGTTGATGCAATTGATTCGGGTAAAGATAGCAAAGAGCGAGTTTATATCTTACCTAAGCAAAGTAACCGTGAAGGCGCTCATAGACTCGCAACCTTAATGGCTGAGCATGGTGTTGAAGTTAAACAAGCAACTGAAGACTTCAAAGCCTGTGGCGTTAAGTATAAAGCGGGTAGCTATTTTATTGATACCGCACAGCCACGCGGGGTATTTGTACGTACCACATTTACAGACCAAGTAGATATGGCTGAAGCATTTGTAAAAGAGCAAGAAAGACGTCGTGCTCGTAACCTAGGTGATGAAATTTACGATGTCACAGGTTGGTCACTGCCGATGATGTTTAATGTTGATAGCGATAGTTGTGGTCGCGTAGTTAGTGCAGATAGTAAAGCGGTTCAGGCCGGCGACACATTGCTTGGTAAAGTGAATAATCCAGAAGCCTCAGTGGCTTATATTGTTGCTTGGGGTGATACGGCCGCAGCACGCTTTTTAACAGCAGCACTGCAAGCAGGCATTAAACTGAAAAGTGCTGACCAAGCATTTGTATTAGGTGATAAAACTAACTACCCAGCGGGTAGCTTAGTAATCGAAAAGCGGCTAAACGATAAAGACTTACTGACTAAAATTAGCCAAATTGCCGAGCAAACTGGTGCAATTGTTGATGGTGTGGATTCAAGCTGGGTGATTGAAGGCCCAAGCTTTGGTAGTAACAAAACAGTGCCTATGGTTGCACCTAAAGTGGCGATTGCATGGGATGCAGCCACTCGTGAACTAAGCGCCGGTAACACTCGTTTTGTTATCGAAAGACAGCTTGGCTACCCGGTAACCGCTATTCGCACACCCATGCTTGCTTGGGCTGATTTAAGTGATTACCAAGTGCTTGTTTTACCAGAAGGTAATTACGATCAAGCACTAGGTAAATCGGGTGCAGCTAATTTAAAAAGCTGGGTTGAAGCGGGTGGCGTGTTGATTGCCTTAGGTAACGCTAACCGCTTTACCACAAATGCTGATTACGGTTTGTTAGATGTTAAACGCGAGCAAGCTTACCGAGAAGATAAAGCAAGTAGCAATGATGATAAAAGCAGTAAAGTGGCAGGGCAGTTATTCACTTCTCGCGATGATTTAAAAGCAGCGAGCATTGAGCCACATACATCGCCAGACTATGTAGCTGGTGTACTTGCAAATGTTGAAGTAGACCAAGAGCATTGGTTAACCGCTGGGGTTGATAAAGACCTTGTTGCGGTAGCTTACGGTAATGATATTTACACGCCAATAAAACTGAACTCAGGTAAAAACTTAGCTTGGTTTACAGGTAAAGATGATGTGCTAGCAAGTGGTTATCTATGGCAGCAAAATAAAGCACAGCTTGCGTATAAGCCATTGCTTGTTCATCAACCGCAAGGCAAAGGCATGGTGATAGGCTTTACACAGTCACCAACCTACCGTGCTTACCTTGAGGGCATGAATGTACTGTTAACTAACACGATTTTCCGTGCTGCAGCACATGCTCAGTAAGGTTTTAGTCTAATCAAAAAGCCCGCCGATGTTGCGGGCTTTTTTGTGGGCAAAGTTGATTCAGCATTAATCAAACGGTAATTATCGAAAAGCTTCTCAACAGTAACTAGATCCACTCTGCAGTAAAGCTCATCGATTGCATACCTAATTCATAATTCTTTATCTATATAAACAAAAAGGGCTAAATATTTAAGATGTAATGTTGTGGCGACTTAAAAATGCGCATAGGATGAGGGGGAAGGTGTTAAATCATATAATAATAAATAGGGAGTCCGATGAAAAAATTAGCATTAAGTATGCTAGCTGTTGGTGTTTTAGTTTCTCAGTCTGCACAGGCAAGTAATGAGCAACAGCGTGTTAGTGGTTATTTTGATAATCTTAAAAAGCCCGCGATTAATATTGCTGATAATTTATGGAACTGGGCAGAGGTTGGATTTCAAGAGCATAAAAGTAGCGAGTTAATGCAGCAAACTCTTAAAGACGCTGGTTTTGACATTCAATCAGGCGTTGCAGGTATGCCAACAGCTTTTGTGGCAAGTTATGGTGATTCAGGCCCTGTGATTGGTATTTTGGCTGAAATGGATGCCTTGCCTGGGCTATCGCAAGACGCGCAACCCGCTCACTCCCCAATTGCAGGCAAGCAAGCGGGCCATGCTTGTGGTCATCACTTATTTGCTGGTGGCTCTGTAACAGCTGCAATGGCAATCAAGCGCTGGCTTGAAGAAACCGGTACGCAAGGGCAAGTTAGAGTTTATGGTACTCCTGCTGAGGAAGGTGGAGCAGGTAAAGTGTATATGGTCCGTGATGGTTTATTTGATGATGTGGATATTGCTCTACATTGGCATGCCGGTTCACAAAACAATGCAGATGCGACATCGTCATTAGCAAACAAGGGGGCAAAATTCCGTTTTAAAGGGATTGCTGCGCATGCCGCCGTGATGCCAGAAAGAGGCCGCTCAGCACTCGATGGTGTCGAGGCAATGAACTACATGGTTAATATGATGCGTGAGCATGTGCCTTCTGATACGCGTATTCATTACGTGATTACTAATGGTGGTGGTGCACCTAATGTTGTGCCTGAATTTGCAGAGGTTTATTACTACCTTCGTACGCCAAGAGCCGCAGATCTCGCAGAGCTTTGGCAGCGATTAGAAAACACCGCAAAAGCAGCTGCGCTCGGTACTGGCACCAAAGCAGAGTGGGAAGTCGTCTCGGGGGTATGGGATATTTTACCTAATATGACGTTAGCCCATGTTATGCACGAAAGCATGAGTGAGTTTGGTGGTATTGAATACTCTAAAAAAGAACAGGCGTTTGCAGAGCAGATCCGTCCTACTTTAGGTAAACAAGCTGAATCAATTATAGGTCGTGAAAAGCAAATAATGCCTCTAAGCGATAAGGTGCACGCAGGCACTTACTCATCAGATGTTGGCGATGTGAGTTGGAATGTACCTACGGCGGGTCTGATTGCTTCAACCTGGGTACCAGGAACAGCATTTCATAGTTGGCAGGCTGTTGCTTCTGGTGGTACTTCTATTGGCCACAAAGGGATGATTCTTGCCGCTGAAACTCTTGCTTTGAGCGCGGTAAAGTTGTACCAAAATCCGAATTTAATTGAAAAAGCGAAAGCGGAGTTTAAACAGCGTAAAGGGGACGTAAAATATTACCCTCAGATAGGTGATAGAGCGCCAGCGCTAGATTTACGCGCAAACAATAAGGATTAATACCAATCCGCAATAATACTTAATCATTTTGAGGGATTAAACCTGTCGCTACCTGCGTTAAAAATTTCTGATTTAGAACAACTAAATAACGAAATTTTTGCCTTGTTATCAACGAGGTTTTCTTGCCTCAAAATAGACTACTTAATTAAGCGAATTGGTATAAAAATAAAAAAGCCCGCAGGGCAAAGGGCGGGCTTTTTAGTGTTCCATGGAGAGGAAGTGTTAAGACACAATCCCTAGTGGCTTACCTGTTTGCCAAGCGCCACGGGTAAAATCTGGAATCGTTTTGCTGTTACTTCTATCAGCAACCGATGCCATACTTTGCGGGAAGATTGATGACCATGCTGCGGCATCGTATACATCTTGATCGAGTGGCTCATTATTGCGTAAGCAGTAGATCATGCGCCAAAGCATAATGAAGTCCATACCACCGTGGCCGCCGTTACGAACAGCTTCTTCACCCATGCGTTTCCATAGTGGATGATCAAACTCAGCACGCCACTTTTCCATATCTTGGTCCCAGCTATGGAAGTTTTGCATATGTGGCTTACGACCCTGTGAACCTGCTTTTTCCCATGCAGCGAGCTCTGCTTTATATTGCTGTTGGTAAATTTTCGCGATGGCTGGTGGCACATCTTCAAGAGCAATACGGTTAGGGAATCCAGCAAATGTGCCATTAGTACCTTGAATTAAGTTATGGCGGCTGTACGGGCGAGGGCTTGTGGTGTCGTGCTGAACCATAATGCTACGACCTTTCACTGTTTTAATAATGCTGGTGTTCATGTCGCCAGCAGTAAATTTCAGTGAGCGACGTTCGTGGCCCGCAGGAAATTCACGCTCTGCATAAGCTGCGCGGCCAAGTGCAGGTGAGCTGACTGATGTAACAAAATCAAAGCGGTCACCACGGTTGATGTTCATATATTGAGAAACTGGGCCTAAACCATGGGTTGGGTATAAGTTACCGTCTACTTTTGTATGCCAGTAAGTGCGCCAAGAACCAGTGCTGCGGTCAATTTCTTTCATTTGCCAACGCAGGTCATGAATATAAGCAGCTTCACCATGCAGTAACTCACCAAATACGCCTTTACGAACCATGTTTAAAACCATTAACTCGTCACGGCCGTAGTTAACGTTTTCCATCATCATACAGTTCTTTTGCGTGCGTTCAGCAGTGTTTACTAGTTGCCAACACTCTTCCATCGTGGTTGCTGCAGGTACTTCAACAAAGGCATGCTTACCACTTTCCATGGTCTCAACACTCATCGGTGTGTGCCATTTCCAAGGGGTTGAAATGATCACAATGTCGATGTCATCGCGAGCAAGCATGTCTAAATAGGCTTTATCAGAACCCGTATAAGCAGTTGGTTTAGGTAAGCCTTTTTCAACAACATAATTAACAGACTTATCTAGCATTAGCTGATCTGTATCGCAAATAGCTTTAATTTCAACACCTTCAATATGGCAAAGATGTTTAACATGGCCGCTACCACGTTGACCAACCCCAATAAAACCAACACGTACCACATCCATTGCTGGCACAGCTAAGCCCATTACGCTTTTACCTTGTGCTGCAAGAGGTGTGCTTTGATTATCACCTTGTTGGCTTTTTGCACAGCCAGTCACGACTGTCGCGGCGGTAATGGCTGCGGCAGATTTTAAAAAACTACGTCTATCTATTGTCATAACGATACCTAAATCACTGAGATTATTTTAATAGTGGGTTTCAGTTGTTTCTGTTATATCGCAACTCAAAGTCAATTACAATTAAATGCTTTCAAATTCTTTCGTAATCTTGGGTTTTATCATTTTAATCCTTATTTAATAGCGTGATTAGCGTGTTTTGAACTTATTTTCCATCTTTCATTGCCTTTCGTTTTGTTGCGCAGCGTTTCGCGCTGTGCTACTGTAATTTCAAATCACGTATCTAACCATAGGCGTAAGCTGCTTGGAGAAAACCATGAATGCATTAAAAACGATTATAAATAACAATCGAGTAGGGCAAGCGCAGGGTATTTATTCTGTGTGTTGTGCACACCCGCTCGTTATCGAAGCAGCAATGTTGCAAGCTCTCAATGATGACACCGAAATTTTAATTGAAGCTACGGCGAATCAAGTTAATCAGTTTGGTGGTTACACAGGGATGAAGCCCCATGACTTCGTAGAATTTGTTCATGCAATAGCCGAAAAGGTAGGGTTAGATACCCAGCGCGTTATTTTGGGGGGTGATCACTTAGGGCCCGTGTGTTGGGTAAATGAGCCTGCAGAGGTTGCAATGGTAAAAGCTGTTGACCTAGTAAAAGCCTATGCAAGCGCTGGTTTTAAGAAAATTCATTTAGATGCCAGTATGCCATGCGCTGACGATGGAGAACGTTTAGCTGATGCCGAAATTGCCAAGCGTGCAGCGTTGATGTGTCAAGCCTCTGAGTCGGTAGCAAAAGATAACGATATTCTTTATGTGGTGGGTACTGAGGTTCCTCCTCCAGGTGGCGCTACAGAAGAACATGAAATTATTGAGGTATCTCATGTTGAGGGAGTGCAGCAAACAATCGAATTACACCAGGCTGCGTTTGCTAACTTAAACATAAGCGATGTCTGGTCGCGTGTTATTGCTGTTGTTGTGCAGCCAGGAGTTGAATTTGATAACCATCAAGTTTTTGATTACCAACGTAATGAAGCGCAAAAACTAAAAGAGTTTATCACCACAGTCGATAACCTTGTTTATGAGGCTCACTCTACCGACTATCAGCCAGATCATTGCTACCACGAGCTGGTGCAAGATCACTTTGCCATATTAAAAGTGGGTCCACAGCTTACTTATGCACTACGCGAAGGGTTGTTTGCATTATCTTATATTGAAGATCAATTAGTCGAAGCGGCTAAGCGTTCTAATTTACGTGATGTATGTGAGCGCATCATGCTTGAAAAGCCACATTACTGGAATAAGTTTTACCCAACACAAGGTGCTGAAGCTAAGCTGTTTAGAGCTTATAGTTATAGCGACCGTATTCGTTATTACTGGCCTGAAGACGAAATAAAACAAACAGTAGAAAAACTGTTTGAAAACTTAGAAGGGCAAATTATTCCTCAGACCTTGCTTAGTCAGTTTATGCCAGCGCAATATAAGGCATTGATCAATGGCCAAATTAACTCATCACCACGTGAGTTAGTACTCAATAAAATAATGGAAGTAACGAATACCTATTCGCGTGCTTGTAATCAATAAGTGGTGTTGAGAGAGAATTAATTATGACGCAGTTTTTATCATTAAACGAAACAGAGCTTAAGCAGCAAAACGCATATTGGACAGCAAGAGAAATCTCTCAGCAGCCAGAGTCATGGTGCAATACAGCGGCTATTATTGAAACGCATCGAGCAGAAATAAGTGCATTTTTAGCGCCAATTTTGGCATTAAAAGGACTGCAAATCGTATTAACGGGGGCTGGCACATCGGCCTATGTTGGCGAAGCATTAGCACCTCACTTAACAGCCAAAACAGATTTAAATGTGCGTGCAGTTAGCACCACCGACATTGTGTCTAACCCACATGGTTTTTTACAAAAGAGCACACCCACTTTACTTGTTTCTTATGCGCGTTCAGGTAATAGCCCTGAAAGTGTCGCGGCGGTTGATATCTCAGAGCAAGTTGTTGAAAAGTGCTTCCACTTAGTTATTACCTGTAATGAAAATGGAGAGTTAGCGAAAAGGGCGGCAGCTAAAAGAAACAGCTTTAGTGTACTTATGCCAAAAGAAACTCTTGATGAAAGCTTTGCTATGACCAGCAGTTTCACCTCAATGCTGCTTTCAACCTTATGTATTTTTACCCCTGATGTTAACCAGCTCGCACAAGTGGCCACGCAGACAGAGCAGCTGCTCGACACGCAACTTGAAGAGATCAAGGGTTTTGCGCAAACTGACATTGAACGTTTGGTGTTTTTAGGAGCAGGTTCATTGCTCGGCTATGCTAAAGAAGCGGCCTTAAAGTGCTTAGAGCTGACCAATGGTGATTTAATAAGTTACTTTGAAACCCCACTTGGTTTTCGTCATGGTCCTAAAACCATTATTAATGATAAAACCGCAGTGATGTTAATGGCCTCAAGTGATTTTTATAGTAGTTTGTATGATACTGATTTATATAATGAACTACTAAATGACCAACAGTGTTTAGCGGTTAAAAAGCTGGCGTTAAATACTGAACTGGTCGAGCTAGATGATGTTTGGCAAGGTCTGTATTATATTGTCTATTGTCAGATTTTTGCATTTTATAAATCAATGTCACTCGGTTTAACACCTGATAACCCTTGTCCTACGGGCGAAGTTAACCGTGTTGTAAAAGGGGTAACTATTTACCCATTAACTTCTCGCTAAGTAGTGTTGGGTAAAGTATGGCTGTTTACGGACTCGATATTGGTGGTACAAAAATAGAGACCGCCATTTTTAATGATAATTTAGAGCAACAGCAAAGTTGGCGTATTACTACGCCAACGGATGACTATCAGCAATTTTTGCACGCAATTTATCAGCAGGTAATTAAAGCCGATGAGCTATCGGGTTGCCAAGGTGCGGTGGGCATCGGTATGCCAGGTATCGTTAATGATGAAGGTAAAGTGCTGTCGGCTAATGTGCCGTGTGCCACAGGTAAAGTGATTGCCAACGATCTTCAAGCATTATTAAAACGCCCTGTTGCGATATTAAATGACACCCGGTGTTTCGCTTTATCAGAAGCAAATGGCGGAGCTGGTGAAGGTTATAGCAGAGTATTCGGTGCCATTGTTGGCACTGGTGCGGCGGGCGGTATGTGTATTGATGGAACCTTGTTTAACCAAGGTTTGGGCATGTCAGGGGAGTACGGCCATTTACCACTGTCTGCGTATCTACAACAAAAATACCAGCTGCCTGTTTTGAAATGCGGCTGTGGTTTAAATGGCTGTGTAGAAAGTTATATTGCAGGGCCCGGCGTACAAACCTTGTACCAGCATATTACGCAATCTCCTAAATCAGCGATTGAATGGGCAAACGATATCAAACGTGGTGATGAACAAGCCTTAAAGGTGCTTGCCTGTTACTTAGATATTCTTGGCGAAACCTTTGCTGCTATTAGTAAAAGTTTGCACCCAGAAGTAATTGTGCTTGGGGGCGGGTTGTCGCTCATTGATGCAATAGTAGAAAAACTCCCTGACGCGATTCAAACTCATTTATTTTCAGGTTTTGCCGTGCCAGAAGTGAAGCGCGCAAAATTTGGTGATTCTAGCGGCGTAAGAGGCGCTGCAATAATAGGAAGTGTTCATGCTAATTCCAACGCATCTTAATCGTTATTACTTAAAAGCCGCAAAAGTTGTTACTGCTGATGCGGTTTTACTCGATCACGTGGTCTTGGTCGAGCAAGGTAAAATTACTGCCATTACTACGCAAATAGCGCCCGAGGTCGAGGTAATTGATTTAGGTGAGCACAGTTTATTTCCGGGCTTTATCGATTTACATATTCATGGCCGGGAAGGCTGCGATATTATGGACGGCACCCCAGAATCACTAGAGACTATTTCTCGTTCTTTAGCAAAGCATGGCGTAACGGGTTTTGTTGGCACAACGGTGACTGCAGACTGGGACATCTCAATTCAAGCTTATAAAAATATGGCGAGTGCGTATCAAAAAGGCTTGGCTGGAGCGCAGTTGCTAGGGGCTTATAACGAAGGTTTATTCTTTGCCGAAGCGCATAAAGGCGCGCATAACGAGTCATTTTTTTTAGAGCTTACTAAACAGCGATTTGATGAAATTTATGCCGCATGTGAAGGTTGCTTAAGCTCATTTGCGTTAGCGCCAGAACTACTTAAATCCCCCGACATGATCCGCTATATCACCGATAAGGGTGTGCGTGTGATGCTGGGTCATACAGATGCTAATTTTGAGCAAACAACACAAGCTCTTGCTCATGGAGCCTGCGGTGGTGTGCATATTTTTAATGGTATGCGCGGTATTCATCATCGTGATCCCGGCTGTACTGGCGCATTACTGATGGACAACGATGCCATGGTTGAGCTTATTCCTGATGGTATTCATTTGCATCCGAGCATCATGAACATGGTTTACCGTTTAAAAGGGGCAGATAAAATTGCTCTGATCACAGACTGTGTGAGCGCCGGAGGCTTACAAGATGGTCGCTACCGTTTAGGTGAGCTTCCTATTGTGGTTGAGCAAGGTGTTGCAAGAACTGAGAGCGGCTCTTTAGCAGGCAGTACATTAACCATGGAAGTTGGCGTTGAGCGCTTTTATAACCTAACCGACGCAAGCCTAGTCGAAGCAACTAACATGGCCAGTTTAGTACCCGCTGAGTTTTTAAATAAAGCGGAGCAAATAGGCAGTATTGCGGTAGGTAAACAGGCTAATTTTGCCCTGCTCGATAAAGACTTTTCTGTTCAAGCAACAATCTGTGCGGGTAAGCAAATCTTTTAAAAGTTAAGTGAGAATGCAGGCAAAAGTATTCGATGCCATTGTTATTGGCAGTGGCATTACTGGCGGCTGGGCTGCTAAAGAACTGACCGAAAATGGGCTCAATGTACTGCTGCTGGAACGTGGCAGGCAGGTTGTGCATGGTACTGACTATATCACTGCCTTTAAAGAAGATTGGCAACTGCCATTTCGCGACAGGCCCAGCTTGCTAGAAAAGCGCAACCAAGCTAAACAAGCACGCACTGGCTATGCCACCAAGCAATCAATAAAACACTGGTTTGTGAATGATTTGCAGCACCCTTATCAAGAATCACAGCGTTTTGATTGGATCAGAGGGTATCATCTTGGTGGGCGCTCATTAACTTGGGGGCGGCAATGCTTGCGCCTCAGTGATATAGATTTTGCAGCCAACAAACAAGATGGTCACGGCGTTGATTGGCCTGTGCGCTATCAAGATATTGCGCCTTGGTACGATAAAGTTGAAGCCTACATCGGGGTTATTGGCGAAGCGCTGAACTTACCTCAGCTACCAGATGGACCTTACTTACCTCCTTTTGCGCTTAATGCCGTAGAGCAGCAGCTTAAACAAAGTTTATTAACTCACTACACTAATCGGCACCTCACCATCGGGCGAGTTGCGCATTTAACTGAGGTAAAGCCTGAGCAAGGTCGTGCTCCATGCAGCAAGCGCAACCGCTGTATGCGAGGTTGTCCAACCGGTAGTTATTTTAGTAGTTTAGCCTCGACCTTACCTGCAGCGATGCGTACTGGGCGACTCACGATTCAGACTCACTCCATTGCCAAAGAGATTATTTACAATCCAGAAAGCGGGCAAGCCACAGGTGTGAAAGTAATTGATGCTGAATCTAAAAAAGAGCGTATCGAGCGAGCGAACATCATTTTTTGCTGTGCATCAACGGTAGCCACAACAGCCTTGTTATTAAATTCAACCTCTGCACGTTTTCCTAATGGCTTAGGGAACGATAGTGGAGAGCTTGGTCATAACCTCATGGATCACCATTTTAGGGTTGGCGCAACGGGTGAACCAAAAGGTTTTGCTGATGACTTTAATGATGGCGACAGACCCGTAGGCTTTCATATTCCGCGTTTTCGAAACCTTGATGATAACGAGCAGCATAGCTTTATTCGCGGCTATGGCTATCAAGGATACGCAACACGCAAAGATTGGCGGCGGGGCTTTAAAGAACTTAGCTTTGGTAAGGCTTTTCGAGAAGAACTTGCCAAACCTGGGCCTTGGCAAGTTGCATTGATAGGCTTTGGTGAATGCCTGCCTTATCATCGTAATAAAATGAGCTTAGATCCGGTATTAAAAGATCAATGGGGATTACCTTTAGTTAATTTTGATTGCCAATTTGCAGAAAACGAGCAGCGCATGCGCGAGGATATGAAAGCACAAGCCGTCGAGATGCTAAGCAAAGCTGGTTATCAAAATGTGCAAGCGTACGATAAAGGCTCAGCGCCGGGGCAGGCCATCCATGAAATGGGAACTGCGCGCATGGGGCATGATGCTGCAAGCTCTGTGCTTAATTGTTACAACCAAATTCACAGTGTGCGTAATGTCTATGTCACTGACGGCTCGTTTATGTGCTCGTCGGGTTATCAAAACCCTTCGTTAACCTATATGGCATTTACTGCAAGAGCCGCCGATCACGCTGTACGGCATTATCAAAACGGGGTGTTCAATGGCTGATTTACAAAGGCGAAATGCGATTAAATGTTTAGCTGCATTATTCGGTGCGGCTATTACGCCAGTGGCTGCGACTCAGCTATTTGATAAAGTGAATGACAATCATTTTGAGGTGCTTAAATCTGAAGCGCATCGGGATGTGGTCACGCACATGCAGGCGGTTATTTTAGAACTGGAGTCAAATGAACAGCTGTATTTTAATTTAGTCGCTTTCACAGATTTAATGCTAGCAAATACACTAACTACGACTGAGCGTACGGCATGCTTAAAAGGCGCAGATCTGATTGCAGAAGGTGCTCTTTCATCGTCGCAATTAGCAGATAAACTCACAGGTTTATTTACTATTTCTTCACTGCAGCAACAGCGCATAATAGCGCAGCAAGCCTTACCTCTTTCAGATGTGAGCCCTGATAAGCGTGACGAGTATTTAATTTATAAGTGTATTTTTACCGTGCGTGAACTTTTGCTACTGGGCTATTTCACATCAGAAAAATTGCAGGCTAGTTAAATATTAAAACAACTAAGCCTGCCCATGTTGTTACTTACGCCAACTTGTTAGTTTGTGACCAATCAGTGCGTAATAAAGAATAAACGCATAGCAAGGGATCAACAGATAGTAAGCTTGTTGTGCATTGCCCGTATATTCTGCAAATACACCGTATACCAAAGGCAATAGCGCGCCACCTGAAATCCCCATAATCAGTAATGCCGCGCCGGTTTGGGTTTTATCGCCAAGATTTGCAAGGGCCATTGGCCAAATGGTCGGCCATACCAGCGCATTCGATAAGCCAAGTAATGCAACAAATAACACGGTATCAGGAAAACTGTTATCAGCAAGCCAAAAGAGCACAAAATTCGAAATCGCAGTTTGTTGCGGATTAATTAAAATGATACTAAGTGAAAACACACAACCACTTAACGCGGAAAATATCAGCGCCTGTTGCTGACTAAAAAAGCGAGGAATTAACACGATACCTAAAACATAACCCAGCACCATAAAGCCCATGGTGTAAGAGGTGAGTTCTGCGAACTGCAACACCCCTTGTTCTTTGCCGTAAAGGCCAATGGTGTCGCCAGCAATGACTTCTGCACCTATGTAAAAGAATAGGGCTATCACGCCTAAAACTAAGTGCGGAAATTGCAGGACTGATTTACTCTCGCTGTTGTTGCTGGTTTTTGGTTGTTCAATATCAGGTAGCGGGGCCAGCATGATTAACGCCGCTAATATTGCTAATGCGATTGCCATTACAAGGTAAGGAGTAATTAAACGATTAGCCAGTTCTTGTAACTGTAATTGCTTTTGAATGCTGTTTAATTGAGCCAGAGCTTCTGGGCTAAAGTTGGCAATGTCGCTAAATACAATCGCTGAGAAGAGCAATGGAGCCACCACACCAGCACTCTTATTGAGAATACCCATAATGCTAATGCGCACGGCTGCTGTGTCTTTAGAGCCAATAAGCACGATGTAAGGATTCGCAGCGGTTTGTAATAAGGTAAGGCCGCTACCTAAAGTAAATAAGGCAACCAAAAACAACCAGTAAGCCTGAATTTGTGCCGCAGGAATAAACAACAGTGCACCAAATGCCATGGTACCTAAACCAAACGACATACCATGCTTATAGCTGAATATTTGCAAAATCTTAGCGCTTGGCAGTGCCATCACGGTATAGGCGATATAAAACACCAGTGTCACCATGTAAGCTTCAATATGGTTGAGATCGCAGACCATTTGTAAAAATGGGATCAAGGAGCCGTTAAGCCAAGTTATAAAACCAAATAAGAAAAACAAGCCACCTATAATCATCATAGGCAGTAATTGCGTGCGATTGGTGTGTTCTGTTTGCTCTAACAGTGAGCTTTGTGTTGTCATTTTTGTCACCAAAGAAGTTTGTTGTGAAATAATCATAAAACAAAATTCGTAAGTTTTGAAAGTTTTATTTTATTTCGAAACTAAATTTGGCTTTGAAACTGTAAATTGTGTAATATTGAACTACAAATTTGAAAGCAGCTATTAAAACAACAGGCCAGCTATGCTAACCACAATAGAAAGAAGACAAAAAATCGTCCTGATGACCGAGGAAAATGGCAAAGTAAATGTTAAAGATCTTGCAAAGACCTTTGATATTTCGGAGGTTAGCATTCGCCATGATCTTAACGAGCTCGGTAAACGAGGCTTAGTTGTCCGTTCACGTGGTGGGGCAATTGCCTGCGATAAATTGGCTAAAGAGCTTTCGGTAAAAGATAAGCATAACGAAAACTACGCAGTGAAAGTGTTATTAGCGAAAGCTGTGGCAAGTTTGGTTGATGATGGCGATTCATTGATTATTGATTCTGGTACCACCACAGAAGAAGTTGCCAAAGCATTAACCAATAAGCAGGGCCTTACTGTGATGACAAACGGCCTTAATATTGCCCATGTACTGGCTGATATTGAAGATGCAAATGTGTTTATGCTGGGTGGGCAATTACGAAAGAAATCAATGTCTTTTTACTCAAATGAAGTCGAGCAAGCACTTAGTAAATATAACTTTAAAAAGGTTATTTTAGGGGTTGATGGTATCGACTCAGAAGCAGGGATCACCACTCATTATGAGCCCGAGGCAATGCTGAATCGCACCATGTGCACCCGCGCAGATAAAGTCATTGCAGTCACTGATTCAAGTAAATTTGGTAAGCGTGCTTTGTATAATGTATTGCCGCTTAAATCAATCGATGTGCTGGTCACCGACAAAGATATGCCGGCAGAGTTCGTTGAATCATTAACGAGCTTAGGTATCGAAGTGATTACCGTTTAACTCTCTAGTTAAATAGAACTATTGAAAGGTGGCTTTTGCCGCCTTTTTTATTGTTCGTAAAAACCGAATCTCCCCACCGAAAAGAAAATCTTCAGAAAAAATCATTATCGTAACTTTCGAAATTAACTCCCCATCTTTAAAGGCATGCGAAGCCATTTTTGCTGTTTTTGAAACTTAATTCGTAACTATCGAAAGTTTCACTAGGTAATTAATTGTTGCCAGTTTGTTTCATTTTGTTATAGATTAAATATAAGGCCTTACTCATTACCATTTTTATGGTGAAAAAATCTGAACATTTAAAAACAGGAAATCATCATGGCAACAACAACTAGAAAAAAATATTTGAGCGTGCTGATAAGCTCGATTTTGGCCTCATCAGTCAGTTTCGCTGCGACGGCCCAGCAACAAGAAAACGATAGTAAGGCCGAAGAGGATGTTGAGGTTATTGAAGTTACAGGGATCCGTAGCAGTATTAAAGAATCAAACTTTCGAAAGAAAGAAGCAACGACGGTTGTTGATGTCGTTGTCGCTGATGACATCGGTAAGTTCCCCGATGAAAACTTAGCTGAAGCATTGCAGCGTATTCCGGGCATCACCATTACTCGTAATGGCGGTGAGGGGCAAAATATTTTAGTCCGTGGTTTAGGTGGCGGCTACAACATTACCACGTTGAATGGTCGTAAACTGGCTTCTGAAAACTCAGGCCGCGACTTTAACTTTGATACGATTGCTTCAGAGTTAGTGGGGGCACTACAAGTGTATAAGTCACCAGAAGCACGCTTAATTGAAGGGGGGATTGGTGCGGTCGTTGATATCGAAACTCGTAAACCACTAGACCAAGATGGCTTTACCTTGAGCGCTTCAGCAAAAGGGATTTATGAATCTCGAACAGGCGATGTACACCCGCATGCTTCATTCATCATCGGTGACAACTTTAATGATGATACTTTTGGTGTGCTTTTCTCGGGTGCGTATTCTAAGAAAACCTTACGTGCAGACACATACTCGGCAAGCGGTTTTTTTGACGAAGAAGAAGGTTGGGGGGCAGACAGCGCAGGTGTGCCAGTCGACATGAACGGCAACGGAGAAATTGATGGGCAAAGTGAAATATTTGCCTCAAAAATCCCGAGTTACATGTATTTTGCCAACGCGCAGGATGTGCGTGAACGCGTCGGTGCGACGTTAGCAATGCAATGGCGCCCAACAGATACCCTAGACATTAACTTTGATGCTCTTTATTCACGTTACAACACCGATGGTCATCGTTATCAAATCGGTTTTGTTAACTATGATGAAAGCTGGACGCCAGGCACGCCAGTGTTTACTGATGCAGAATTTGATGACACAGGCCGTGTAGTATCAATGACGCAAACCGGTAACACCATGGTGGAGCTACTCAACTTAACCAACCCACGTAAAACCGATACTTATCAGTTTGCCCTTAATGCTAAGTGGTATCCAATGGATGGCCTAACACTGGCTGTGGATGTTGCCCATTCAAAAGCGAAAAACGAAAATGGTGGTGATAACCGCTTTATTGTTGCGCGTGGTTTTATTGACTCGATTGGGATTGATTACACCACAGGTAATATGTTGCCGGATGTGACCTTATCGCCGGGCTTAACTGCGGATCAATCTTACGGTGCACACTATAGCCGTAATACAGGTACTGGGGTTGAAGACACGGTTAATGACTTTAAGTTTACTGGGACGTTTGTGCCAGAAAGCGATTTAGTTACCCGTGTTGATTTTGGTTTAACTTACCTTGAACAAACGAAGAGCCAGCTTGAATATGCATCTAAAAATGCCAGCCAATTCAGTAATGGTGGTCAGTATTTAGAGCGCGATGGCTATGAATTTGATGACAGCACAGTAGTGAATGTGGGTGACTTTAACCTCTTTGAAATCCCAAGTGATGTGTTTGTTGAGGCGAATTTCGATAACTTCTTAGAAGGCGAAAGTAGCATTACACCAGAGCCGTGGCCAAGTTTCGATTACGATAAGTTACTTGCTTATTATCGTTCAATAAATGCAGAAGCGACCGATAAGAGCATTGTTGCATCGCTAAATTCATCGGGTACTTATGAGGTAACCGAAGAAGTCCTTACCGCATATGCGCAAGTGACGCTCGAAAGCAGTCTTGCAAATATGCCGTATATGTTAAACGTTGGTATTCGCGGCTCGCAAACAGAAGTGAGCTCTAAAGGGTCGGTTTATGATCTATCGTTAATTGACTTACAAGAAGATGGTAAACCACTTGAAAATGGTTGGCGCGAAACTGTTGAGCAATCATTTAAAGGGGATTACAGCAACATTTTACCAAGCATGAACTTTAAGCTTAGTATTACCGATGATTTAATTTACCGCTTCTCTGCGGCACAAGTGATTAGCCGCCCATCTTTAAGCTACTTACGTCCGTGGCTTGCGCCAAATTTTGATACGTATCGTGAAGGTTTACCACAACTTTCTATGGGTGATTCGTCGTTAACACCTGAAGAAGCTAATCAAGCTGATATGACTTTAGAGTGGTACTTTGAAGACAGTAGCTCGTTAAGTGGTGGGGTGTTTGTCAAAGACCTGAAATCATTTATCGATTACGTCGAAAGCCCAGTTGAAATCGAAGGTGTGCGTTACTTTGCATCTTACCCAGGTAAGAGTGAATATGGTGCAACTATTAAAGGGGCTGAGTTTGCTTATCAGCAGTCGCTTGAAAACTTACTACCCGAACCTTTCAATGGCCTAGGCTTTCAGCTTAACTACACCTATGTTGACAGTAGTTACGATGAACCAGAGCTAAAAGAATCAGGTTTGCCATTTAGAGGCATGTCGAAAAACTCATATAACGCCGTGGTTTACTATGAGCAATATGGTTTCCAAGCACGTTTAGCGTATAACTGGCGCAGCAAGTTCTTGTCGGATCCTGATGCATGGGGTGGTCCATATTGGATCTCTGATTATGGTCAGTTAGATGCCAGCATGAGCTATAATATCAGTGACCAATTCACAGTGTTTGCCGAAGCAACGAACTTAACTAATGAACGTTATTGGGGTTACACCAAGCGTACTGACCAAGTGAGTTACCTTGAGCGTTTTGGTACTCAAGTAGCCTTGGGTGTTCGAGCTAGTTTCTAATTTTAGTGTTTTACAAGCGCCTGTAAGGGCGCTTTTATTTTAAATGAGGTTGTTATGGCAGGAATTAGTGTTTGGCAATTAGTCATTATTGCTGCAATTGTGGTGCTGTTATTTGGCACAAAAAAATTATCTCGAATAGGTGGAGATTTAGGGACGTCAGTCAAAGGGTTTAAGCGTGCTATGCAAGATAAACCCAATGATGAAACCTAGTTCTCAAGTACCTTAAATTATATTGCTACCCTGTTCAGGGTCGCGAGATTGATCCGCTTGTTCGCGAATATCATCGGCATCACTGCTAACGTCATCAAGGCTATGGTCGTCGAGTGATTTTGCTGTTTTTGGCTCTGCGCTTACATTATTGTCTGGCTGCTCGGTCTCGTTCTCGCTATTTAAAATAATTCGCTCGCGAGCATCATCAGGCATGCTGATTTGCTCTGCTAAATAGGTATTGACCAGCTCTCGCATTAACTGTGAGGCCACTTTAATAGTACTGTGTTCGTTACTATTAACCCAAAAATAAATGGTTAGATTTAAAGTCGCTGAGCCTAAAGAATCAATTAACACTTGGCTTGGCGGATCACTAATAACAGCAGGGTTTTGATTAACCACTTTCATTGCTAATTGTTGGGCATAGCGAATGTCATTATCGTAGCCAATGCCAACGTTAAAGTGACCTCGCATTTTAGGATTTGCGGTGAGGTTTTTAATGACGTTTTTATAGACGGTCGCATTGGGAATTTGAATGTGATTACCATCAAAATCAACCAAGGTGGTGGCTCGAGCCGTAACCTTTTTAACTACCCCTAAACGACCATCAACTTCTATCACATCATCAATACGAAAAGGGCGCTGCACACTAAGCAGCATACTTGAAATAAAGTTTTCGGCGATATCGCGAAAAGCAAAACCTAAAATAAGCCCGACTAAGCCAGTACCACTCATAATCGCCACGGCAAAACTGGTGAGTCCAGCAAGACGCAAAAATAAGTACACCCCAAACAAGATGATAATGATGCTAAAAAAGCGCCTAGTCACCACATGCAAAAGTTTACTTTCACTGACAAAGCCAAGTGGTTTGATTAATAAATACGATAAAGGGCGGGCTAAAAAGTAGCAAACAATGATGGCTACAATACCGAGTGTCAGTGCAGGTAACATTTGCCATGTAGTATGTAAAAACTGCGTAATTTGAGAGTTTAAGTCTTGCCAAGATAAGCTCTCAGGGATTGCTTGCGATGTTACTGAAACTGTCGGTGTAAACAAACTAGCCAATTGATTTTTAATAAGTAAATAATAATTCATCGCACCGCTCCATGGACCTTTGTACTGTTTTTATAAGCTTAGCTTAATGCAATTCAGACGCCATTATTACTGGCAAGTTGTTTGCAGCTTGAGAGTGATTAAAGCAATTTTTTAGGTCGCTTATGAGTAAGGACAACCGAGGTTACCAAGCTCGCTCACCAATGGAGATCCCAATGCGAGGCTGGTGGGATATCTGCAAGCGGGTTTATCACAACCTATCACAAGACAATTTATCTTTTGTGGCGGCAGGCGTGGCATTTTATGCTCTGTTGGCTATTTTCCCTGCGCTGGCGGCTATTGTCTCTGTGTATGCATATTTTGCCTCGCCAACAGATATTTATGATCAGCTTGATAAAGTGATTGCCATTTTACCTGAAAGTAGCCGTGACATCATTTTGCTACAGGTTAGTGGTATCACTCAGCAATCGCAAAAGGTATTGAGTGCCAGTGCCATAGGTACTTTATTATTGACTGTTTGGAGTAGCAGCAAAGGCTGCCAAGCATTGATCACTGCCTGCAACATTACTTATCATCAGCGCAATAAGCGCCAGTTTTTTATGGCATTAGTGGTGCGTTTTTTATTTTCGTTAGGTGCTATTGTGGTTGCGCTGGTGGCGTTATTGATCATTGGTATTTTGCCAATAGTGCTTAACTTAGTTGGCTTAACTGAGCTTATCGATTTAATGATTCAGCTTATTACTTGGCCACTATTAGCCATTATTTTTAATTGCGCTTTAGCATTTTTATATCGTTATGCACCGCATAGAACGCCTGCCAAATGGCGCTGGATCACCCCAGGCTCAATGCTTGCCACCTTACTGTGGATCATCGCATCAATCGGTTTTTCATATTATGTATCGCAATTTGCAAGTTATAACGAAACTTACGGATCGTTAGGTGGTGTGGTGATCATGTTGATGTGGCTTTATATCAGCGCATACATCATTATTTTTGGTGCCGCCATTAATGCCAGTGCCGAGCAACAAACCTTAGTCGATAGCACCATAGGGCCAGAGAAAGAAGTTGGAGAGCGGGGTGCTACAGTGGCTGATAGATTAACCAGACAACAAAATGAGCATTCTTAAAAATAGAATGATTAGCGCTAATTTTACTCATGGTTGTTAGTTAAATTAGCGCCTACAATCATTTCATACAATTTACGGGAGTAAAGTTATGAAAGTGATTCAACAATTAAATAGTCATGCCACACAAGATGGTGACGGCGTAAACATCAGTCGTATTCCTGGCTTTGATGGCAAGTATTTAGACCCTTTTTTAATGATCGATGAGCTTAAGTCAGATGATCACAGTGATTTTATGGGGGGCTTTCCTGCGCATCCTCACCGCGGTATCGAAACCTTTACTTATATTATTAAAGGTGGCTTTGAGCACCAAGATCAAATGGGTAACAAAAAAGCGATCCGTGCTGGTGATGTGCAGTGGATGAGTACCGGTTTTGGTGTGATCCACAGTGAAATGCCATTAGCAGATGCTAAAGAAGGCATGCACGGTTTTCAGATTTGGCTCAATATGCCAAGTGCCGAGAAACTAAGAGCACCACGTTATCAAGATACCACAGAAGCGCCAGCACCAACGACTCAAAATGAGCAAGGGGTTGAGCTTAAAGCGTTGGCAGGAAGCTGGCAGTTTGCCGGTGAAAAGCAGGACTCTAGCCTACAAGAGCTCGCCGCTGATGGCATGCTTGCTGATGTGACTTTACCGGCTGGTACGCAGTTTTACCATGCACCATTAGCGCAAACTAAGGTGATGATTTATATCCATACTGGAGAAATTCATACTGAACAGGGCGGTCCAGTTAAAGCTGGCAGCTTATTGATTTTAGAGCCTGGCAGTAACATTGAGTTTAACTCGCAAACTGGTGCTGGGGCGTTGATCCTAGCCGGTGAGCCGCTTAAGCAACCAATCGCTCATATGGGCCCGTTTGTAATGACAACCCAAGCTGAGTTACAGCAAGCAGTGCGTGACTATCAGATAGGTAAATTTGGCACACTATAGGAGGTTATTGTGGGATTACTAGTAAATGGCCAATGGCAAGATAAATGGTACGACACCGATAACAATCAAGGTGAGTTCAAACGTGAGGCAGCCCAGTTACGTAACTGGGTTACCGAAGATGGCAGTGCAGGGCAAAGTGGTGATGCGGGCTTTAAAGCTGAGAAAGGTCGTTACCATCTTTATGTCTCTTTAGCTTGCCCTTGGGCTCATCGCACTTTGATTTTTCGCCATTTAAAAGGCCTTGAAGATTATATCAGTGTGTCGGTTGTAAGTCCTGACATGCTAGAGCATGGCTGGACCTTTGATAAAGACAATCACAGCACCGGTGATGCACTTTTCGATAGCGAATTTATGCATCAAATTTATACGCGTAACAAAGCCGATTATTCAGGTCGTGTTACGGTTCCCGTGCTTTGGGATAAAAAAACGCAGCGTATTGTTAGCAACGAATCTGCTGAAATTATCAGAATGTTTAATAGCGCGTTTAATGCCCTAACAGGTAATGAACGTGACTTTTATCCGCAATCGTTACGTTCTGAAATTGATGAAGTTAATGAGTTTGTTTATCACAACATTAATAATGGGGTGTATCGTGCAGGCTTTGCGACAACGCAAGAAGCTTACACGGAAGCCTTTGATGATCTCTTTGCTGCTCTAGATAAGATTGAGCAACGCTTAACAGCTAATCGTTATTTAGTGGGTGATACATTGACTGAGGCCGACTGGCGTTTATTTACCACTTTAATTCGCTTCGACAGTGTTTATGTGGGCCACTTTAAATGTAATTTGCGTACTATTGAGAGCTATCCGGCGATCAGCAACTATTTACGTGAGTTATATCAAATTGAAGGTGTAAGTAAGACCGTTGATTTTTATCATATAAAACGTCATTACTATTTTAGCCACACCATGATCAACCCAACTCAAGTTGTGCCAAAAGGGCCTGATATAGACTACGCTCGACCACATAATCGTGGTTAATAGACTCTGATAACTAACAGTTTAATGACTGATTAAGCTGTTAGTTATAACTATCCATGACCTTGCGGATAGTGTCGATGCCAAACATCACCTTTTGAATAAATGACTCTGAACTTTTCACTAAATTAAAGTTAGGGTGCTGTGACCAAACAGCTTGCAGTTTGTCATCAAGCAAAATAGCTTGCTGATCAGATTCGTTTCTAACAGGGTTATTAGAATGAATACTTTGCCCAGACTTAGCAGCTGTTTCAAAAAAGATCACTGCATCATACTGGTTAAGTTCGATTTCTAGGCTGGTGTCTAAACACTGAAAAAACTCATCTTGCTCACCGGGCCAATAGGCAAGCCCATCTAAACTACCACGATCGCAAAGCATTAAACGATCTGGGTGCATGGTTCGCTGAATATGTTCAAGGTGTTTTTGTAAGCTGAAGATAGCTTGTTGGTGAGCTTTAATGAGGTGAGTTGCATCACCACGTTCTACACCACCGCTGAATAGCATGGTCGCAGACTCTGGTACAACAACAATTTGATTAGAAAATTCACGTCTTAATAGATCGATGGCTGTTGTTTTACCACCGCCTGGGCCGCCTGTTAATACAATCCTTTTTTTCACCTTACATTCTCACAAATTGCTCGTTTGTGTTTAAGGTAATGAAAATAGGTGGCAAAGAGAAGTAAAAAGCAAACATTACATGATAAAGATCACAACAAACGCAGTAACCAGCTGAAGCGGCTGACTTGTTTCAATTTACCGTCTTTGTGGTCTGAGTTATTAAGTGCTTCGTAGCCCATTCCCGCAGTGAAGGCACTGGCAATACCTACTTTACTTACTGCAAAGCGTTTTAAACGGTATTTGAATGCTTGATGGTGTTGACGTTTAAGCTCATCTTGTAGATCCATTTGTTGGCTTAGTTCAGTCACTCTGTGCTGTGGTTTATTAATAAAATAATCAATTAACATCATTCATCCTTATTAATATTAAATAATTGACGAACGCTTTTTAGCGTGTGATCAAAGCCTATCTTACTACTTACATAACCAATATTTTTCCAAAGCCATGCAAGGCATATCAGTTGTAATGCAATCAATGAAATAGCGGCTAACCACAATGATTGGCTAAAGCTAAATATTGCGATACCGACAGTAGCAAGTAGACCAGCCCAAAGTAGCACCAAGCCGCCTGCAAAACAGACGAGTAGGATGATCGTTAAGGCGAGTGAGCGTGTTGATAAGCGCCACTCAGCAGCTGCAAGCTTTTTACAAGTTCCAGTTTGTTCACGGTAGTCAATGTATAGCTGTTTGCCGTAATCAGATAATTTAGCAAGATGATCTTGCCACTGATCAGCGTTTAACGGCTGTTCAGTGGCATCTTGCGTTTTCTCATCTGTGGATTGAGAAGACTGCATAACAATTACTTACGACGAATAAGAGCAGTTACTAACATGCCTGCAGCAAAGGCAATACCTGCTGTTGCAAGTGGGTTTTCTGATGCAAGCTTACGAGTTTTACCACTGTACTCATTAATTTTAGCGCGTGCTACAGCTTGCTTTTCAGAAAGCGTTTGAGCAGAGCTCGATGCGCCTTGGCGAACACTATGTTCAGCACTTGCTGCACGAGTTGAAAGTGCATCAACAGCGTGATGTGCTGCTTCAGTTGCTTTTTCTGTGAATGGCGCCTCTACTTGAGCCGCGTTCGAGTTTGCACTGCTATTAGTTTCTGTGCTTGAATTCGATTTAGAAGTTGCGGTAGTCATAATCATTCCTTAAAAATTGCCATTTAATTGGTATCTAACCTATCGCAACCTTCATACCAAATAATAAAAATTAACTTTTTCAATGCGTTATAATTTTTAATCAGCCATTGGAGGGAGAACATTCGTAACTCTTGCAGGGTGATTAAGTAAAAATTACAACATTCGATAATTTTGTAATTATTCATTGGTTATTCATTAACCATTTTTCCCTAATACATCGCCAAGAAAATTGAAAAAATATTTTTTTTCGATGTTTTCCACTTTTTCCCACGTAATTCATAGGCTTTGCTTGAGGCCTTATTTTTTCTGGCTTCACAAGGCGCTTATGATGATCTGCTTACTTGACAAAATGGCTTGTCAAGCCCTAAACTGGAGCACTGTGGTAAAAAGTGGTTTTTAGTGGATCAAACTGGATCGGAAATAATCATTAACGATTAACAACCTATTTTTAAGGCAAGTTATGTTTCGGGGTGCGAGCTCTCTGAGTTTGGATGATAAAGGACGCTTTGCGGTACCGACTAAGTACCGAGATGCGATCTTGTCTGAAGATCAGGGAACGGTTATCTGCACCGTGGCCTTAAATGAACCTTGTTTGTGGTTATACCCGCTAGCAGAATGGCTCGAAATTGAAGAACGATTATTAAAAATTTCGAACATGAATCCACGCGCTCGCCGTATGCAACGTATGCTGCTCGGTAACGCTACAGAGTATCAACTAGATAAAAATGGCCGAATTTTGCTGGCGCCGTCGTTACGCGCACATGCAGAACTTGGAAAAAAAATCATGTTGGTTGGCTTGATGAACAAGTTTGAAATTTGGGATGAAGATCGTTGGCATGAACAAATGCGCCAAGATACTGAAATTGAACGCCTAGGCGATTTTGAGGCGAATCCTGAGTTCGATAATTTCTCACTCTAACCACAATAATAAAAAGGCAAAAAATAGCTAATGACAGCGCAATTTGAACATGTCTCTGTACTGATGGACGAAACCATAGATGCTTTGGATATTAAACCCGAAGGCATTTACATGGATGGCACATTTGGTCGCGGTGGGCACTCTGGACAAATTCTTGCGCGTTTAAGTGAGCAAGGTCGTTTACAAGCAATTGACCAAGATCCACAAGCTATTAAAGCCGCTGAAAAGTTTGCTGATGATGCACGTTTTTCGATTGCCCACACTCGTTTTTCAAACCTTAAAACAGTTGCCGAAGATAACGATTTAATCGGTAAAGTTGACGGTATTTTGTTAGATATCGGTGTCTCTTCGCCACAGCTTGATGATGCTGAACGCGGTTTTAGCTTTATGAAAGATGGCCCGCTTGATATGCGCATGGACCCAACCAGTGGTCGCAGTGCTGCACAATGGCTCGCTGAAGCTGAACTTGAAGATATCACTCATGTGATTAAAACCTACGGCGAAGAAAAGTTTGGCCGCCGTATCGCTCATAAAATAATTGAAACACGTGAACACACTGCTATCACAAGCACAAAGCAGCTTGCTGACTTAGTCGATGAAGCGGTGCCAGTGAAAGATAAACACAAACACCCGGCTACACGTACATTCCAAGCGATCCGTATTTATATCAACAGTGAACTTGAAGAAATTCAAACTGCACTGCAAGCCGCTGTTGACGTTTTAAAACCAGGTGGACGTTTAGTCGTTATTTCGTTCCACTCGTTAGAAGATCGCATTGTTAAGCAATTTATAAAAAAACAGAGTAAGGGAGAGGCGATACCCAGAGGTCTGCCTTTGACGGACGCACAAATAAACAAAAACCTGACGTTAAAGGCAGTGGGTAAAGCCATTAAGCCGAGTAAGGCGGAAATAGAAGCTAACCCGCGTTCACGTAGTTCTGTGTTAAGGGTTGCTCAGAGGTTGTAATGAAAGCTAAAGCGACACATCGCCAACCCAATTTATTTGTAGAGATTTTTAAAGGCCTAGGAGCTAATAAGCTGACCTTGGCCTTGTTGGTTGTGATCCTTGCTTCGAGCTTAAGTGTGGTTCAAGTGACGCACCTAGCGCGTCAACAATTGATTGAACAAGATAAATTATTGCAAGAGCGCGATGAACTTGATCTTGAGTGGCGTTACTTGCTTGTAGAAGAAGAATTTTATTCGCAGCATGCGCGTATTGAAGAAGTCGCAACCATGCAATTAGAAATGAAACGGCCAACTAGCCAAGACGAACAGGTGGTGGTACTGCAATGAGAAGCAGAGGGAAAAAGCCAACGAATACCTTGATAACATGGCGCTTTTTGCTCGTGTGCTCAGTGGTGTTGCTAGTCTTTATGACGCTGGTTGCGCGTGCCGCTTTTTTACAGGTCATTGAGCCAGATAAAGCGCGTTCAGAAAGTGATAAACGTACTGTGCGAGTTGAAAAACAACATGTGCAGCGAGGTATGATCTTCGATCGCAATGGTAAAGAGTTGGCAGTCAGCGTGCCTGTGGTGAGTGTGTATGCCGATCCTAAGGCACTACATAAATCACTGATCAGCAAGGTACTGCGTCAAGCACGTAAAAATGGTGAAGATCAACAAGCGCTTGCTGAAAACACTGTTGAGTTAGATAAACGTATTGCCGCTTATTACAATAATGATATTCGCTGGCGTGAACTTGCGGATGTATTACGTATTGAACCAAGCAAAATTAACTCTCGTCTTCGTGATAATCCAAAGCGTCGTTTTGTCTACTTAAAACGTCAGGTTACCCCTGCTGTTGCTAACTATATTGGTGATCTTCGTTTACCAGGTATCCACTTACTTGATGAGTCAAAACGTTATTACCCTGCCGGTGAAGTGACAGCTCATGTTATTGGTTTTACTAACATAGATGGTCATGGTATTGAGGGGATCGAAAAGCTTTATGAAAAAGCTTTAACCGGTGTTGAAGGTCAGCGTACTATTCGTAAAGATGCGCAAGGCCGTGAAGTAGAAGTTCTTGATGAGCGCGAGCGTGTAGAGCCAGAGAGTATTCATTTAAGTATAGACCAACGTATTCAAGCAATTGCTTATAAGGCAGTGAAATCAGCGGTGTTATCGTACAAAGCGACCTCAGGTTCAGCCATGGTTGTGGATGTTAAAACCGGTGAAGTGTTGGCTATGGTAAATAGCCCATCGTTTAACCCAAATAACTTATCAGATGCTGCGCCGCATAAGCGTCGTAACCGTGCTATCACCGATTTGTTTGAGCCAGGCTCAACTGTTAAGCCGCTAGCCATTTTAGCTGGTTTAGACTACGGCGTAATTCAACCGGATTCAATTGTTGATACTTACCCTGGCTGGATGCGAGTAGGTGGTAGCCTTGTGCAAGATACTCGTAATCATGGTGAGATGACTTTAAGAGAGATCTTAAAATATTCAAGCAATATGGGTGTGACTAAGGTCAGCCAAGAGCTACCAAAAGATTACTTTGTTGGTCTTTATCAAAAAGTTGGTTTTGGCAGCGACAGTGGCACGGGCATGGTTGGCGAAAGCAGTGGTTTATTTTATCCAAATCGCCGCTGGTCTGATCATGAAATTGCTGCACTATCATTTGGTTACAACTTAGCAGTAAGTACCGCACAAATGGCGCGTTTTTATGCCATGTTAGGTTCAGGCGGTGTTATGCGTCCATTGACTGTACTTAAACAAGAGTCGGTACCTGAAGGCGAACGTATTTTTCAACAAAAAGATGTTGAAGCTGTTGTTCACATGATGGAAAGCGTGTTTGAGAAAGGTGGTACTGCTCAAAAAGTTCATGTTGATGGTTATCGTGCTGCAGGTAAAACAGGTACTTCTAAAAAAGCGGCTGTTGGTGGTTACGGTGATGAGTATGTTGGTTATTTTGCCGGTATTGCACCTGCAAGCAACCCGCGTTTAGCGGTAGTAGTATTGATTAATGAGCCGGGTGGAGATGTTTATTACGGCGGTGCGACGGCAGGTCCTGCATTTGCAGAGATTGTCTCCAATGCTTTAAGAATTCTAAACGTCGCACCGGATAAAGATGCGGTTGCGTACGTAGAAGGCAAAGATAACGATGCGTGATTTAAAACCGATTCTTAATCAAATTGATGTTGAGGCCAATAGTTTATTGGTTAATCAACTACGTCTTGATAGTCGAGATGTAAAAGCTGGCGATGTATTTGTCGCTATAAAAGGTCATCAGCTTGATGGCGGACAGTTTATTGAAAAAGCCATTGAAAATGGTGCGGTGGCAGTTATTGCTGACCGTTTATGTGAGTTCGAAAGTGAGTTTGAACCACTTTATTTAGTTACCGATTTAGCGAAAAAGCTGCCTGCACTTGCAGCTGCTTTTTACCAGCAACCATCAAAGCAGTTGGATTTAGTGGGTGTGACAGGCACCAATGGCAAGTCAACGACCACAGCGATGATCGCGCATTTAGCACAGCATTGTCATAAACGTGCGGCTGTGATTGGTACGCTCGGTTATGGGCACCCTGATAACCTGACTGAGCTTGCAAACACCACACCATCGAGCGTCGATTTACAGCGTATTTTATCTGAACTTGTAACAGAACAGCATGATGTTGTGGCTATGGAAGTCTCATCTCATGGCTTAGTTCAGCAACGTGTTGATCAGTGTAAATTTAAAGCCGCTGTGTTTACTAACCTTTCGCGTGACCACTTAGATTATCATGGCACGATGGATGCCTACGGTGATGCGAAGTTGATGTTAATGCGTGACCATATGCCTGAGCTTGTGGTGCTTAATCAAGATGATGCGCAAGTTGAAGCATGGTTAGAAAAATACGACTTCAATAACCTAATTTGTTACGGCCATAAAAACCTAACGCCTAAAAATGCGCGTTTTGTTTATTTCAGCGATGTAACCTATGATAACACCGGTATATCGGCGAAGTTCGATACCAGTTGGGGACAGGCTGAAGTTAATTGCACACTGTTTGGCGAGTTCAACTTATATAATTTAGCCGCTGCAATGGCTACTTTATTAGGTATGGGTTACCCACTTGATTTACTCGTTGAAGGGTGTAAATCATTGCAGCCTGTTGCTGGGCGCATGCAGGCATTTAGTGCGCCAGGTCAACCGACTTGTATTGTTGACTATGCCCATACTCCTGATGCGTTAGCACTAGCATTACAAGCATTGCAAAAGCATGTTCCAGGTGGCGTCAGCTGTGTGTTTGGCTGTGGTGGCGACAGAGACAAAGGCAAACGCCCGATGATGGCAAAAGCTGCTGAAGCTAATGCAGACCGTATTATTGTAACCAGTGATAACCCAAGAAGTGAAGACCCAGACGCAATTATTGCTGATGTGATTGCAGGGCTTGAGCAGCCTGAACGCGCACATTGTGAAGCAGACCGCGCGCAGGCTATTAGTTATGCCATTGCGCAAGCAGGTGCTGATGATGTCATTCTAATTGCGGGCAAAGGCCACGAAGACTATCAAATTATTGGCGACCAACGAATTGACTTCTGCGATCGTCAATATGTACAACAACAATTAAAAGAAAAATCGCAAGGGGCGCAGTTATGATCCCTATGGATTTTGATTGGCTAGCTAAAGTTCTAGCAACCGATTACCAAGGTGGTAATCAAACGGTAAAAAATATTAACACTGACACCCGTACTTTGTGCGACGGTGAAGTGTTTTTAGCGCTACAAGGGCCTAATTTTGATGGTCATAAATTTGTTGCGCAAGCAAAAGAAAAAGGCGCGATAGCTGCCATCGTAGCGCGTCCTGTTAACGTCGATATTGTGCAGTTTGTGGTCAGTGATACACGTATTGCGCTTGGCCAAATTGGCGCGGCTGTGATGGCACAGGTTGCACCAAAAACAATCGCTATCACAGGTAGCGTGGGTAAAACGACCGTTAAAGAAATGTGTGCGGCGATTTTATCTGGTCATGGTGAAGTACTGGCAACAAAAGGCAACTTTAATAATGACATTGGTGTACCACTGACGTTATTACGCCTTGAACCACAACACCAATATGCGGTGATTGAATTAGGTGCCAACCACATTGGTGAAATTGCATACACCGTTGCAATGACGAAACCTGATGTTGCTGTGGTATGTAATGTTGCAGCTTCTCACTTAGAAGGCTTTGGCTCACTACAAGGTGTAGCAACGGCCAAAGGCGAAATCTATGACGGATTAAAGCCTGATGGTGTTGCCGTAGTTAATTGCGACAGTGATTATGCCGATTTTTGGCTTGATAAATTAACTGATCGCAACGTAAAACGTTTTTCTACTAGCCAACAATTAGATTATTGGGCAGAAGATGTGGTGCTTGATGAGCAAGCCCGTGCTTCTTTTGTGCTTTGTAATAAAGATAAAAAAGTACCTGTCACACTGGCACTACCGGGCAAACATAATATTGCAAATGCATTAATAGCCACCGCGTTAACCACTGAGCTGGGTGTAAGCCTCGAAAGTGTTGCATCGGCGCTGGCAACCATGGGTGAAGTTAAAGGTCGTGTAAACGTCCTTAAAGTGTCAGACACATTGACGGTTATTGATGATACCTACAACGCGAATGTGCAATCGGTTAAGGCGGCAATTGATTTATTAAGTGATATGCCAGGGCGTCGTATTTTTGCGTTAGGTGATATGGGTGAGCTTGGTGAAGAAGCGCGTTTTTATCATCAACAAGTCGGTGAGTATGCACAGCAAAAAGGCATTGATGAGCTATACAGCTTAGGTGTTTTAAGCAAGTCAGCCAGTGATGTATTTGAAAAGCCAAACCGCCACTTCTCAAGCCGTGAACAATTATTACAACAATTACAAAGTGAACTTGCTCAATCGACGCAAAAAACCACAGTTGTTGTAAAAGGTTCGCGCAGTTCTCGTATGGAGCTTGTGGTCACAGATTTAGTAAATAGCCAGCAAAATGGCAACAATGGAGTATCGTCATGTTAGTTTGGCTGGCCGAGTATTTAACACAGTATTACAGTGGTTTTAATGTTTTTTCTTACCTAACGCTGCGCGCGATTTTAGGTATTTTAACAGCACTACTTATTTCACTTTATTTTGGCCCTAAGCTAATTCGTGCATTACAAAAAATGCAGATTGGTCAGGTGGTTCGTCACGATGGTCCAGAGTCACACCTATCTAAAAAAGGCACGCCAACTATGGGCGGTATTTTGATTTTAGGAGCGATTTTTACCAGCACATTACTGTGGGCAGACCTTTCAAATAAATATGTTTGGGCAACCTTATTTGTTGTGGGCTCGTTAGGTGTAGTTGGTTTTATTGATGACTACCGTAAAGTGATCCGCAAAGACCCTAAAGGCTTAATCGCTAAGTGGAAATACTTTTGGCAATCAGTGATTGCGTTAGTGGTTGCCAGTGCGCTTTATTTTACCTCGCAGCAAGGCAGCGAAACCTCATTAGTTGTGCCGTTTTTCAAAGACGTGTTACCACAGCTAGGATTGTTTTATATCGTGATGACTTACTTTGTAATTGTAGGTACGTCGAACGCGGTAAACCTAACAGATGGCCTTGATGGTTTAGCGATTGTGCCAACCATTTTAGTGGCGGCAGCGCTTGCCATTATTGCTTATTTAACAGGTAACGTTAATTTCTCAAGCTACCTACATATTCCGCATTTGCCACTCGCCAGTGAGCTTGTGGTTGTGTGTACAGCAATTGTGGGAGCTGGACTTGGTTTCTTATGGTTTAACACCTACCCAGCACAGGTATTTATGGGTGATGTAGGCTCATTAGCACTCGGCGGTGCTTTGGGTATTATTGCGGTGCTGGTTCGTCAGGAACTGGTACTTATCATCATGGGTGGTGTGTTTGTAATGGAAGCATTGTCGGTGATTTTACAAGTGGGCTCTTACAAATTACGTGGTCAACGTATTTTTAGAATGGCGCCTATTCACCACCATTATGAATTAAAGGGTTGGCCTGAGCCGCGCGTAATTGTGCGCTTTTGGATTATTTCAATCGTGCTAGTACTTGCTGGCCTTGCGACATTAAAGATCAGGTAAATGACAGTTATTAACGAGATTAAAAATAAACAAATTTCAGTGCTCGGACTCGGTGTAACCGGTCTGGGCATTGTGCGTTTTTTATTATCTCAGAATATTAAGCCAATTGTTGTTGATAGCCGCACAGCGCCGCCGGGTGCTGATTGGCTAAATGAGCATGCCAGTGAGTTAACGACTCACTTTGGTGATTTAGAGCAGGCAGACTTAGCCAGCAATGACATTATTATCATCAGCCCAGGTCTAAGCCTCGCGACACCTGCTGTAGCAAAAGCGATTGATGCTGGTGTTGAAGTGATTGGTGACGTTGAGCTTTTTGCCCGATTAACCGATAAACCAATTTTTGCGGTGACTGGTTCAAATGGTAAGTCGACTGTAGTTACATTGGCGTTTGAAGTACTTAAAGCGGCCGGTTATAAAGTTGGCCTTGGTGGCAACATTGGTACTGCGGTACTTGATTTACTATCGCAAGACTATGATGTGTATGTACTTGAACTGTCGAGCTTTCAGCTTGATACCACACACAGCTTAAAAGCAAAAAGTGCCTGTGTATTGAATGTGAGCGAAGATCACCTCGATCGTTATCCAAGCTACCAAGCATACATTGACTCTAAGCAAAGTATTTATAACGGCTCTGAGCTTGCGGTAGTTAATGCCATTGATGTGGCAACGCATACTGCAAAGCAGCCCCAAGTGAGCTTTGCGCTCGCTAATGCAGATTTTGCCTTGGTTGAATATCAAGGTGAGCAATACTTTGCAGCACACGGTAAGCCGGTGTTACCAGCAAGCTGTTTAAATGTTGTTGGCTCGCACAATCAACAAAACGCGCTCGCGGTGATGGCATTACTGAGCCCGTTTGATATTGCTAAAGAGCATTACCAGCAAGCGTTTAGTGCTTTTACTGGGCTTGCACACCGTTGTCAGTTTGTTGCTGAAATTAATGAAGTAAAATACTTTAACGATTCAAAAGCGACCAATGTAGGTGCAACTATCGCTGCGATTGAAAGCTTAGCAGGTCAAGCAAAGCAATTAGTTGTGATTGCCGGTGGTGATGCAAAAGGGGCTGATTTAGATGCCCTAAAGCCATACTTAAACAACAAAGTAAAAGCGCTTGTTTGTTTTGGTAAAGATGCTAAAGCGTTAGTGGCTCTGACTGAAAAAGGTCACCTAACCACCAACATGCATGAAGCTGTGCAACTAGCAAAACAGTTAAGCAGCAGTGGCGATATCGTTTTATTAGCACCTGCATGTGCCAGCATTGATATGTATAACAATTACATGCAACGTGGTGATGACTTTGCTCAGTGCGTATTGGCGGAGGCGGTATGATTGCATTTGCTGACATCCGTGAGGCATTAACACCTAAGCAATCGCCACAGCTTTATGATGTGCCGTTATTGTATTGCATGTTGATGCTGATTGGCGTTGGCTTTGTGATGGTAACCAGTGCCTCTATGCCAACAGCAGAGCGATTATTTGATAATCCGTATCACATTATCATTCGCCATGGCATGTTCTTAATTATGGGCTTTTTCTTGTTTTGGATTGCCACTAACGTGCCTATGGATTGGTGGAAGCGCAGTAACGCCTATTTATTGTTGCTGGGTTTAGGTTTGCTGGTTTTGGTGCTGATTGTTGGCCGTGAAGTGAACGGTGCAAAGCGTTGGATACCTATTGGCCCTGTGGGCTTTCAGGTTGCTGAAGCCGCCAAACTGTATTTCTTTAGCTACATTGCTGGTTACTTAGTGCGTAAACGTGAAGAAGTACAAGAGAACTTAAAAGGTTTCTTTAAGCCATTAGCCGTATTTGGTGTGTATGCGTTTTTGATTTTGATGCAGCCAGACTTAGGAACTGTAGTTGTATTGTTTGTGACGACAGTTGGTTTGTTATTTTTAGCAGGTGCTAAGTTATGGCAGTTTTTTGGCCTTATCTTAACGGGTATTGCTGCAGTGGTAGTGCTAATTATCGCTGAACCATATCGTATGGCTCGTGTTACAGGCTTTTTAGAACCGTGGGAAGATCCGTTTGGTAAAGGTTATCAGTTAGTACAATCGCTAATGGCCTACAGCCAAGGTGGTTGGTTTGGTCAAGGTTTAGGTAATAGTGTACAAAAACTGCAATACCTGCCAGAGGCACATAATGACTTTATCTTTGCAGTGATTGGTGAAGAGCTCGGCTTTTTTGGCGTATTTAGTATTTTGATTGTACTTGCTGTATTTGTATTCAGAGCCCTGTTAATTGGCCAAAAAGCGCTGCAATGTGGCAAAGAATACGAAGGCTATTTTGCCTTTGCTATTGGTATCTGGTTTGCGTTTCAAACCATGGTAAATGTTGGTGCAAGTGCGGGCATTTTGCCAACCAAAGGCTTAACACTACCGTTTATTTCGTACGGTGGCTCTAGCTTATTAATTATGACCATAGCAACAGGTGTACTTTTGCGAATAGATTTTGAAACAAAGATGGCGACTAAGCAGGCAACCTCACGTGGAGGTAAACGATGAGTAAAAAATTACTTGTTGTTGCAGGTGGTACCGGTGGCCATATTTTTCCAGGTATTGCCGTGGCTGACTTTTTAAAACAGCAAGGCTGGCAAGTTAGCTGGATTGGCACGCCTGACAGAATGGAAGCAACGGTAGTACCTAAGCACAACATTGAGATTGATTTTGTCAATGTAAAAGGTGTACGCGGAAATGGAATTAAACGCCTGATTAAAGCACCTTTTATGGTGATGAATGCGATTTTTCAAGCACGTAAAATTTTAAAAGCTCAAAAGCCTGATGTTGTTCTTGCTATGGGTGGCTATGTGACCGGACCTACTGGAATTGCAGCAAAGAGCTTAGGAATTCCTTTGGTTATTCATGAGCAAAATGCCGTTGCAGGCATGAGTAACCGCTGGCTAGCGAAGTTTGCCAACAAAGTGCTGGCAGCTTTTCCATCGGCTTTTGCAAAAGAACAATGTGAAGTAGTGGGTAACCCAGTCAGAGCAAGTGTCGCTAATGTCACTGCTAAGCAAACAACGACACCAATTAATGTGCTGGTGGTAGGCGGTTCACTTGGTGCACAGGTACTAAATGAGACTTTGCCTGCTGTATTCAGTGAGCTTTCAGCGCTAACAACGCTTAATATATGGCACCAAACGGGTAAAAATAATGAACCGAATGTGACTGCCAGCTATCAACAGTTAGGATTAACTGAAAATAGTAAAGTTGCTGAATTTATTGATGATATGGATAGTGCATATCAATGGGCCGATTTGGTAATTTGCCGTGCTGGTGCATTAACGGTGAGTGAGATTGCGGCGGCAGGAAGAATGGCCTTATTTGTGCCTTTTCCGCATGCTGTAGATGACCATCAAACTGCCAATGCAAAGTATTTAGTGACTGAGCAAGCAGCGTTGATTATGCAGCAAAGTGAGTTTAACCAAGCGGCGGTTGTTGAGTTATTAACGCCTTACGTAAATGCACCAGAAAAAATTTCAACAATGGCAAGTAAAGCAAAACAGCTTGCTATTTTAGATGCCACAGCCAATGTTGCAAAACGCTGTGAGCAACTAGCAGATAGAAGAGATTAGTAGTGAAAGAAAGCACGATGAAAGAAAACAACACTCGTCCTGCGATGCGTCGTATCGACACTATCCACTTTGTGGGTATTGGTGGCGCAGGCATGGGTGGTATTGCCGAAGTACTTGCTTTTGAAGGCTACCGCATCACAGGTTCAGATATTGCGCACAGTGCGATGACTGAGCGCTTAATTAAAGTGGGTGCAGAAGTATTTATTGGTCATGATGAGAACAATGTAAAAGATGCCAGCGTGGTGGTGGTATCAAGTGCGATTAACGAGCAAAACCCTGAAATTAAAGCTGCAAAAGCGGCGCGTATTCCAATTGTTCGCCGCGCAGAAATGTTGGCTGAATTAATGCGTTTTCGCCACGGTATTGCAGTGGCAGGCACTCATGGTAAAACAACAACCACGAGTTTAATCGCGAGCATTTATGCACAAGCAGGCCTTGATCCAACCTTTATTATTGGTGGCTTGCTAAACAGTGCTGGGAGTAATGCTAAGGTTGGTAAAAGTGACTTTTTAATTGCAGAAGCTGATGAGAGCGATGCGTCATTCTTACATTTACAGCCTATGGTATCTGTGATCACGAATATTGAAGAAGATCACATGGATACGTACGGCGGTAGCTTAGAAAAAATGAAAGACACGTATGTTGATTTCATTCATAACTTACCGTTTTATGGTTTAGCTGTGGTGTGTATTGATTCTGAGGTTGCGGCAGAGCTGATCCCTCGTTTTGGGCGTCCTGTTATTACCTATGGTGAGTCGGCAGAAGCTGATTACCGCATGGTTGATTTTAGCCAAACAGCGAATACTTGTTCATTTAATGTTGTAAATAAGCAAGGTGAAAGCCTAGCAGTTACGCTTAATATGCCGGGTAAGCACAATGCGCTTAACGCGACTGCAGCGATTGCGGTCGCTAAAGATCAAAACATCGCTAATCATGCAATTTTAGAAGCGTTAACAAAATTTGAAGGGGTGGGCCGTCGTTTTCAGCATTACGGAAGCTTTGAAAATGAGCGCGGCAATGTCATGTTAGTTGATGATTATGGTCATCACCCATCAGAAGTTGCGGCGACGATTGCGGCGGTTCGTGAAGGGTGGCCAGATAAACGTTTAGTGATGATTTATCAGCCGCACCGTTATAGTCGAACCCGTGATTTATACGAAGACTTTGTCAAAGTACTGGCTGATGTTGATCAGTTATTACTGCTAGATGTGTATTCAGCGGGTGAAGACCCAATCGTGGGAGCCGACAGCAAGAGTTTATGTCGCAGTTTACGCCAGCGTGGTAAAGAGCCATTACATGTTGCTAGTAACTCTGAGCTTGCTGGTGTCCTTGCCAGTACACTGCAAGATAATGATTTAGTTTTAACACAAGGCGCTGGTAACATAGGCCAGTTAGTGAAAAAGTTAGCAGCAACCGAGTTGTCTATTGAACAACTAAAGCAGGTAAACGTATGAGCCAGTTAAGTGACAAATTTGGCAAAGTAGCGGTACTTTTCGGCGGCACATCTGCCGAAAGAGAAGTATCTCTTAAATCAGGCCAAGCTGTATTGAATGCTTTGCAAAGTGCTGGCGTTGATGCCATTGCTTTTGATCCGAAAGATCAGCCGTTATGGCAATTAAAAGAATTAAACATTGAACGTGTATTCATTGCCCTTCATGGTCGTGGTGGTGAAGATGGCACAATTCAAGGTGCACTTGAGTTTATGGGTATTCCATATACAGGCAGTGATGTTTTAGGTTCTGCGCTTGCGATGGATAAAGTACGTTGTAAGCATTTATTTAAAGCAATGGGGCTGAGCACAGCACCTTACACAGTGGTTGATAGCCGCCATGAGTTTGATAGCCAAGCGATTATTAATGAATTTGGTAAAGTGATGGTGAAACCGTCACATGAAGGTTCAAGCATTGGAATGGCAGAAGCAAACAGTGCAGAGCAACTCGATGCTGCGCTTAACGCTGCATTTAAGTTTGATAGCCAAGTGCTTGTTGAGCAATGGATCACTGGCCGTGAATTTACTGTTGCTGTACTAGGGCAAGATGTTCAGCCTGTCATTGAGATGACGACGCCAAATGGTTTTTATGACTATCAAGCTAAGTATCAATCGAATACAACTCAGTATCATTGCCCTGCAGATATATCTGTGCAAGAAACTGAATTGTTGCAAGATATGGCATTAAAAGCGTTTGATTTAGTGGGTGCTAGTGGTTGGGGTCGTGTTGATGCAATGCGTGATCAACAAGGTAACTTTTACTTATTAGAAGTAAACACGGTACCAGGCATGACAGAAAAGTCTTTAGTACCAATGGCAGCAAAAGCGAATGGTGCAAGCTTTGAGCAATTAGTTGTTCGCATTTTGGAGCAAACCCTTTAATATGCATCCTTTTTTAGAAAAAGCGCAACAATTAAAACAGCAGCTAAATTGGTCGTTGATTTTTGGTGTGAGCTTTTTTCTAGTAGTGATTTTTGCATTAGTAAAAATCACTACAGGCGTCTCAGATTGGTTGGTAGAGAACAAAGACGCACAAATAAAGCACTTATCAGTACTTGGGCAACCCCAATATACTGATGAGAAAGCAATTATTGGTGCAATAAAAAAAGCCGACTTATCGAGTTTTTTTGAATTAGACGTAAAACATGTGCAACGCTTAGTACAAGGCTTGCCGTGGGTGGCAACGGCATCGGTCAGAAAGCAATGGCCAGATACCTTGCAAGTATACGTTGTTGAGCATCAAGCTGTAGCGCATTGGAACAGTGACTTACTGTTAAACCAAGCTGGCGAAGTGTTCCAAGCAAGTAGTGATAAATTACCTACAAGCTTGCCACAGCTATATGGCCCAGAAGGCAGTGAAATCGAGGCGTGGACTGCTTTTAGTCAATTTCAAGAAATGCTCAAAGTGAATAACTTAGAGCTGACCAGTTTAGCGCTTTCTGAGCGCTTTTCGTGGCAGTTATGGCTTGATAACGGCATTCGCCTGAACTTAGGCCGCAAAGAAAAAGCAAAGCGTGTACAGCGTTTTATTGACGTGTATCCGCGCATGGAACAACGTGCAGATGCACAAATCGATGTTGTTGATTTACGGTATGATACCGGTCTTGCAGTGAGCTGGAAGCCAGTGCAAGAAGAACAATTAGAAAATAAGAGTAAGGCATGACCAAGTCAGCAGAAAGAAACCTAGTGATTGGATTAGACGTTGGCACATCGAAAGTTGTGGCCACCGTTGGTGAAATCACCGCAGATAACAAACTAAGCATTGTGGGTGTTGGCAGCCAAGTATCGCATGGTATGGATAAAGGCGGCGTTAACGACCTTAACCTTGTTTCTGAATCGATTCGTCGAGCTATAGATGAAGCTGAGTTGATGGCTGATTGTCGTATTAGCTCTGTTTATTTAGGTATTTCTGGAAAACATATCCAGTGCCAAAATGAAAGCGGTGTAGTGGCAATTAACAACACGGAAGTGACTGACGAAGATATTGAAAATGTCATTCACATTGCTCGTTCAGTGCCTATTTCGGCAGAACGAAAAATGCTCCATGCATTGCCACAAGAATACAGCATCGATATGCAAGAGGGGATTAAGAACCCACTTGGTATGAGTGGTGTGCGTATGGAAGCTCGCGCGCACATCATTACTTGCTCAAACGATATGGCAAAGAATATCGAGAAATGTGTTGAGCGTTGTGGCCTTGAAGTGGATCAGTTGATCTTTACTGCACTGGCATCATGTTATTCAGTACTCACAGATGACGAAAAAGAGCTCGGTGTAGCCGTGTTAGATATCGGTGGGGGCACCATGGATATCACCATTTATATTAATGGTGCGCTTCGTCATTCAGCGGTTATTCCAGTAGCGGGTAACCAAGTGACTGGTGATATTGCAAAAATATTTAGAACACCTATATCACATGCTGAGTCACTCAAAGTACAATATGCGTGTGCGAGTAGCCAAATGGCAAGCAACGAAGACACAATTGAAGTACCGAGTGTTGGTGGCCGACCTGCGCGTATTATGTCGCGCCATACTTTAGCTGAGGTTGTTGAGCCACGTTTTAGAGAATTATTCGAGTTGGCGATGGAAGAGATACGCCGCTCAGGTTTTGAAGACCAAATTGCTGCAGGTCTCGTCATTACTGGCGGAACAGCAAAAATGACGGGTGCAATGGAAGTGGCAGAAGACATTTTCCAAATGCCAGTCAGAATTGGCAAACCAATCGGGATTGTTGGTTTGACAGATTATGTAGATGATCCTTCGTACGCGACCGCGGTTGGTTTGTTACAATACGGCCGTACAATGCAATCGATGAATGCACAAAAGTCGAAAGCTGAAGGTGATAATAATTGGTGGAACCGTATTACTAAGTGGTTCCAAGGTGAGTTTTAAGACTCAAGTCGGAGAGTAAACATGTTTGATATGATGGAACAGCACAGCGAAGAAGCTGTCATTAAAGTAATTGGCGTGGGCGGTGGCGGCGGTAACGCTGTTGAGCACATGGTAAAACAACAAATTGAAGGCGTACGTTTCATTGCTGCGAATACGGATGCACAAGCATTACGTAATTCATCAGCAGATGTAACTGTACAGCTAGGTACACAAATCACCTCTGGTCTAGGTGCGGGTGCTAACCCTGAAGTGGGTCGTAACTCTGCTGAAGAAGATGCTGAGACTATCCGTGCCAGCCTTGAAGGCGCTGACATGGTGTTCATCGCAGCTGGTATGGGCGGTGGTACTGGTACAGGTGCTGCGCCAGTGGTTGCTAAAATTGCTAAAGAGTTAGGCATTTTAACGGTTGCTGTTGTAACGCGCCCGTTTGACTTTGAAGGTAAAAAGCGTGCTGCAGCTGCTGAACAAGGCATTAATGAATTGTCAGAAACTGTAGACTCACTTATTACAATTCCGAACAATAAATTGCTTAAAGTTTTGGGCAAAGGCACTACACTATTAGATGCCTTCGCAAAAGCGAATGACGTGTTATTTGGTGCGGTACAAGGTATTGCAGAGCTAATCACACGTTCTGGTCTAATCAACGTGGATTTCGCCGACGTACGTACTGTTATGTCAGCGATGGGTACTGCGATGATGGGTACAGCATCTGCGTCTGGTCCTGACCGTGCACAAGAAGCTGCAGAAGCGGCTATCTCAAGCCCACTACTTGAAGATGTCGATTTAACAGGTGCTAAAGGTATCCTAGTTAATATCACTGCAGGTATGGATATTGCGATTGAAGAATTTGAAATTGTTGGTAACCACGTTAAAGCACTTGCGTCAGAAAACGCAACAGTGGTTGTGGGTGCGGTAATTGACCCTGAAATGAGCGACGAGTTACGTGTAACGGTTGTTGCAACAGGTTTAGGCGGCGATCGTCGTCCACAGTTTGGTATTGTTGATAATGGCTTTAAGAAAGCATCAGGTTCTGATGTACAAAGCTCAATGAACCAAACAACTAGCAGCATGTATGTACCAAGCTTTGCAAGTCAAGGTAGCAGCGATGATGTAAGCATGTCATCAGCGTCTGAAAAGCAAGAGCCAGTACAACAAAGTACAACGAGCAGCTCAGTATCTAGCAGCACTGAGAGCAGCAAAAAATCTGATAAGTCAGAAGGGGGAGATTATTTCGATATCCCTGCTTTTCTTAGAAAGCAAGCTGACTAAATAGACTTTTACTGGTTATTTTGTTCGATAAATAAACAAATTGGCAGCTGGATGTATTTATGATACAATTCGCCGTCTAACTGTAACTATAAGTGAGCGAACCTATGATTAAACAGCGTACGATTGCAGAAGTAGTCAAAGCCATAGGAATTGGACTTCATAAAGGTGAGAAGGTCACTATTACTCTCCGACCTGCGAGCGCAAATACTGGGATAGTATTTCGTCGCGTAGACCTTGATCCGGTTGTTGATTTTGAAACAACACCAGAAGCCGTTGGTGATACGCAACTGTGTACCTGTTTAACAAACAAAGATGGCGTTCGCTTATCAACGACTGAGCACCTTATTGCGGCGGTAGCGGCAATGGGTATTGATAATCTAATTGTTGAATTAGACAGCTCAGAAGTACCAATTATGGATGGTAGTGCATTACCATTCATCTATTTGTTACAAAAAGGCGGCATTAAAGAAGTAAATGCAGCTAAGCGCTTTATTCGTATTAAAGAAAAAGTACGCATTGAAGAAGGCGATAAATGGGCTGAGATCGAACCATACGATGGTTTCCACATCGATTTTGAAATTGCGTTTGATCACCCAGCAATCAATGAAAGCCGCCAACGTATCGGTTTAGATATCACGGCACAAAGCTTCACTGAAGAAATCAGCCGCGCACGTACTTTCGGCTTTATGAAAGATATCGAGTATATGCACGCTAACAACCTAGCATTAGGTGGTAGCATGGATAACGCAGTTGTATTGGATGAGTTTAAAGTACTAAATCCAAACGGCTTACGTTACAGCGATGAGTTTGTTAAACACAAGATCTTAGACTGTGTGGGCGATATGTTTATGACAGGCCACAACATTCTAGGTAAAATCACGGCTTATAAATCAGGCCATGATTTAAACAATAAACTACTTCGTAAAATTATGGCGACTGAGTCAGCATGGGAATGGGCAACATTCGATACCCCAGTGACTATGCCAGCACCAGGCCTAGAAGTAGCGACAGCTTAATCGCAAGCATATTACAGTTATAAAAAATGACGCTTTAAGCGTCATTTTTTTTGCCAAACTATTATCAAGAATCATAAGCCTAGAATAGCTTCAAGCTCGACCAACTGATTGATTTGATAAGTTGGTTTAATATCCTCTGGTAGCTCAACTCCCGGGTGTTGTAACCAACACGTGTCGATACCCACATTGTGACCACCTAAAATATCGCTGGCAGCTGTATCGCCTACCATTAAAATCTGTTCTTTTGGCGGATTCCCCATTAATTGAAATGTATGTTGAAAAATCTCTGGGGCAGGTTTTGCTTTACCGACTAACTCTGAAATAACCAGCCAATCGAACATATCCTGTAAACCGGTGTGCTCTAGGCGTTTTTGTTGTAACTTAGCAAACCCATTGGTAATAATGCCTAGCTTGGCGTGTGGTTTTAACTTTGTAAGCAAGTCAACTGCACCAGGTAATGGCACACAAATAGAGGCCATAGCATCCAAGAAGCCATCGTTAAGCTCTTTTGCTGGCACATCGAGTCTATTAGCCCATTCTGTAAAGCGAGTTATCTGTAGCTCGCTGGCGGTAATTTCATGCTTTTGATAAGCAACCCAAAGCGGCTTATTGGTTGCTTGGTAATGATGATAATCTGACTCAGTAAATTCTACGCCGTAATGTGCAAACATCACTTTTAAACCTTCGAATGCATTAAAACTAAATAGCGTTTCATCTGCATCGAATAATACGTGGCTATACTTCATGGTTATCCTAATTACTGGTTGAATAGGGTAGGGTGTGAAAATGGCGCCATGGCCAATGTCAGCGCTTGTACATAAGTACTTTCGCGCGTAGCAAGATGATTGGTTAATAAGCCAATAGCACCACCTTGTTGTTTGATATTAACGGTATTGAACGCCTCATCCATGACATCACCTAGTTCTTTACCAGCTAGCAAGGCATCGTAAAAAGGTTGCGGTAACGGTAGGTTGCTACTGCGACCAACGCTAAATTGCTGCTTGTTTGCAATCACTACAAAGGCAAAGGTTGCAGCGCCATAACTAAATTGTTCTGCGCCGCCTTCCATTGCTGCATAAAAGTCGGCGTCAAAGTGATCTTGGCAATACTTAACACGGTTTTCAGCGCCGATACGGGTTTCATCTTCGCCTAGCGGCTGATCAGGCACACCAGAAGGTGCATCTTCACCTTTGCATTCAATGGTATGATTTGGGAAATAAAGACTAAAGACATGTTTAGCCGCGTTAATTTTAACGGGGTTCTTTGAACCAACAATAACACGTAAAGTTTGTTTCAAGCCGACGACTCCATTGTTTTCACCAGAGTCAGCAGTGTACCCGAGTGAGTTAAATCGGCAAGTCAACCGGGGCTAAATTTTCAAGGGCGCGTTTTTTCAAAATAATATCTTTGATCAACGGCGTTAACACAAGCTCCATAGCTAAGCCCATTTTACCTCCAGGTACCACAAGGGTGTTGATACGAGACATAAAGCTGCCTTCAATCATGCTCAAATAGTACGGAAAGTCGACGTCATCTATGCCACGAAAGCGAATAACAACAAAGCTTTCGTCTAAAGAAGGAATATCTTTTGCGCTGAATGGGTTTGAGGTATCAACCGTTGGCACTCGCTGGAAGTTAATATGAGTACGCGAAAACTGCGGAGTAATATGATTTATGTAATCGTCCATCGAGCGCACAATAGAGCCCATTACCGCTTCACGAGAGTGGCCTCGTTCAGAGGTGTCACGAATGAGCTTTTGGATCCACTCAAGGTTGATAATAGGCACCATACCAATCAATAAATCGACATGCTTAGCAACATTATGATTCTCATCGACAGCACCACCATGTAGACCTTCATAGAATAAGATATCTGTATTTGATTCTAAGTCTTGCCAAGGGGTAAAGGTGCCCGGTAATTGGTTATAAGGGACCGCTTCGTCGAAAGTATGTAAGTAGCGTCTGATTTTACCTTGCCCGGTTTCGCCATATTGATAAAAAAGCTCCTCAAGGGCGCCAAAATCGTTAGCTTCTCGGCCAAAGTAGCTAATATGCTTGCCTTCTTGTTGTGCTTCACGGACTTTTTTATCCATTTCTGGACGTGTATAACGATGAAAGCTATCGCCTTCGATGAAGGCTGCATCAATGCTTAAGCTTCTAAAAATGTGCTTAATCGCATTGGTGGTTGTAGTAGTCCCCGCCCCAGATGAACCGGTAATAGCGATGATAGGGTGTTTAGCTGACATAATTATTCTCGTTATTGTTGATACCAGTCGGCTTGAATTGTTAACCATTCTAGCGTGTTAAATGGTCAGTTACTTAGCTCGATTGGTATTATCGTGCATAAAATCAATCAGTAGAAACTGATAAAAAACGAACACGTCCTAGTTATAAAGGTCGAGCATGGTAAGGTCAAGTGACTGGCGGATTAATTAACGCTATCATGGGCTGATAAAAATTAAAACGAGAGAACAACATGAAATTGATTTCGTCTTTACTTTTCGTCGCAGCAGGGACATTTTTTACCAGTCACGTACATGCAGCGATGCCTAAAAGCGAAATATTACTTGCCGAGTTAGACACCCCATATGGTATGCAGGTGTCGCGAGTAACAGATGATAAAGCTTATAATAATCAACCATTTTTAGTTGATACAGGGCTTTACTATACCCATGAGGTTGTTGACGAAAATGGCCAGTCACAAACCGATATTGCGTTTTATGACTTTACATCTAAGAGCAGCGTGAATATCACCAACACGCCTGTCAGTGAATACTCGCCTACGCTGATGCCAAATCAGCAAGCCTTGTCGGCAATCGTGGTCGAAGCAGATGGCAAGCAAAAGTTATGGCAGTATCCATTAGCAGAAGAGCCAGCTGCAAGCCGAATTTTTGAATGGATTGAGCCGGTTGGCTACCACGCTTGGGGCGCTGATGAAGACCTGATCATGTTTATTTTAGGTGAGCCGCATACATTGAAATACACTCGTGTTGCAGCTGCTAAACCGCGTGTCATTGCCGGTGATATTGGCCGTACTTTAATTTTTGATGAGCACACAAACAGTTATTTATTTAGTTATAACAAAAACAACCAACATTGGGTTGCACGCTTTGCGCCGCAAACTGAGGAAGTTAGTGATTTATTTAGATTACCTGAGTCGGTGCAAGACTTTGCTTTAATTGACAAAGACACTGTGGCTTATGCGGTTAATAATCGAGTTCATAAGCGCAGCCTTACAGAGCCTGAAGTGGTATCACTGTGGCTCGATTTAAGACGCTTTTGTGAAGGCTCAATCTCACGGTTAAATTACAAACAGAGCAAACTGGCATTTGTATGTAATAAATGATTAACGCTTTCAGCCTGATTGCTGTACTGTGGCTAAACTATCCACGTTATATGTAAGGAATGCCTTTGTCTTTTTCTGCCGAGCAAGTGAGTGTACAGCTGGTAAAAGCGGGCTGCCGCAGTAATTTTAAGATTAAGAATATTAACGAATTTATGCCAGCTAGCTCAAAAGAGGCATTTTATGTTCATGAGCAAAGTGGCCAGGCTAAAATTGTTATTAGACCTATATTTGAAGTATTCAGTGCTGATTTTGAGTCAATAGAGGGCATTACGCGAATCAAAGGCTACTTTCACAGTAGTGAAATGACCCGCTTTCCAACTCGCATTTATAAAAGTGCACAGCCCATTCATTATGGTATTGCATTTAAAGTCACTTCACCTGACGCTGCTGAGCAATTTATAACTAAGTTAACTGCTATTTTAGCGCAATAAAAAAGGGCCACATTGTGGCCCTTTTCGCATTTGCTTTAATTAGCGTTTAAGGAAGCTATTCACCGAGTTTAGCTCACGGTTTTTCAGTGCAATACAATCATTGATGCTTTCTTCAAGCTTACTAAGAGAACGTGCATAACCTGGTACTTCAGTGATTTTATCGTTGAAGAAGGTTTTGGTTTTCTCTAGGCTTTTCGCATCGCAGCTTGCCGTCGTGAAGAACGGTAAGTTTGGAACAAAGAACGGCGGTAAGTTCTTAGTGATGGCATCGTAATTGTTGTAAATCCACTCAATAAACAGTGCTTCACGCTCTTTACCATAGCCTAACCCACCTAGTAAGGTACGCATATCAGAGGCTGTTACGTTATCTGTTAAGCTGTATTCTAGAACCGCTTTTTGTAACTCAGGTTTACCAAAGTAACCCATCGCTGCCAGCATCTTAGTACGAACTTGTGGATCTTTGGTGGTTTTAAAGGTTTGTTTGTACTTTTCAAGTAACTTTGCATCGCCATGGTAAGCCGCAAGGTTTAAGTAAGTTGAGGCTAAATATGGGTCAACATTTTCAGGGTTGTTTAAGTACAGTGCCGCTTGTGCTTTTGCGGTATCAATGACTTTTTGATCTTGGCCATCAAAACCTAGACGGGCAATAACTTGCGCACGTAACTGTGATACCGCCGCGTCTTCACCTGTTTTTGCCGTTAATCCATATTGCTTAGCAGCTGGTGCAATGCTGTTACGGATAAACTTAGGCCATAGGTCACGGTTGCTGTCGTCTTCGAATACGCGTTTTTGAGAAGCAAGGTAACCTAATGCTGTGTTTGCCACTAATGGGTGAGCATCACTCACAAAGGCTTCTAAAGTTTGCATTAAGTGAGCCGCAGAGATAACACCTGCATCAAGTAATGAATCAACCGCAGAAAGTAGCGCTAAGCGTTCACGAACAGTTAGCTTGTCAGCAGCGTTCTCTAGTAGGGCATTAAACTGAGCATCATCTAATACCCAGCGGTAATAACCCATGGCACCTTGATCTGGGTAGATCCACTCAGGTTCAAAGTCGAGAGTTAGTTGTTGTGTTTCTTTATTCAGCAGTACACTTGCGGTTTTAACTTTGTCGCCCGCACCATACTTGATTGCAACCGGAACATTCCACAGTTGTGCAGGCGCATCAACGCCAGCATTTACAAAGCGGCTTTGGCTGATATTAATTTTCTTACCGTCTTGCGTTACTTTGATAAGTGGGAAAGATGACTGTTCGATAAACGATTTAAGAACACTTGCTACATCTTTATTAGACGCTTCGCCTAGTGCTTGCCATAGATCAGCAGCTTCTGCATTTTTATACGAGAATTTCTTCAAATAAGCACGAATACCTTTCTGGAATGCCTCTTCGCCAATCCAGTTTTCAACCATAGATAAAACCGCACTCCCTTTACTGTAGGCAAGGCCAAGGCCATCCATGATATCAGCTTCAGTTTTGATTGGCTTACGAATAGGTTTAGTACTTAGACGCGCATCTAGTGCCATCACATGGTTTTGTGGTAAGTCTAAGTGCGACTCAAATTCTGGGTTGATTTGTGCAGTGATTTTCGCTGCCATCCAGCTTGCGAATGCTTCGTTTAACCATAAATCATTCCACCACTTCATAGTCACTAGGTTACCGTACCACTGGTGAGCTAACTCATGGGCAATGATTGATACATTACGCTCTTTTTTGCTGCGCGTTGCTGTTGCAAGATCTACTAGTAAAATGTCTTCACGATAAGTCACTAGGCCTGCGTTTTCCATTGCGCCAAATGGGAACTCTGGTACTGCCACTGAGTCTAGCTTTTTGTATACGTAAGGAATGCCAAAATAATCTTCTAGCGCTTTTAACACACGCGGCATATTTTCTTTTGCGTAATCAGCAAGGTGAATTTTACCTTGCGGAGTCAGTACACGGCCAGGGATTGGCATGCCTTTAATTTCAAGCTCTTCAAACGGGCCCACAGCCATAGCGACTAAGTACGAAGGAATAGGTGGCGTTTTGTCGAAAAAGTGCGTTGTCATATCGCCATCAACTTTGGTTTTTAAAACCGGTGTATTGGCATACACTTTTTGTGATGTTGGCGCTGTGATAGTTAGCTGAAATGGAATTTTATAACTTGGCTCGTCAAAAACCGGGAATGCACGACGCGCATCGCTCATTTCAAATTGCGTGAAAAGATAAGGTGTGCCTTGATCTAAAGTTTTATATAAACCAACACTTTGGCGGTTATAAGGTGCGGTAAAATCAACTTTTAAAGTGTATTTACCTGGCTGAATTTTTTCTTCACAAGCGAATTTAACTTTGCCTGTTTTTAGCATTTCAGCACTTAGGTCACAGTTTTCTGCACCTAAAATTTTCGCCATGCTAACTGCATAATCAATACCGTTTAATTCGATATAATTCGTTGCTTTTAGAACCTCTAAAGCAATTTCGGTATGACCAGAAAAATTGTCTTTTGCAGGATCAAGCGTAAGTTCTACTTGTTGTGAGCTAGGCTTGGCAAGCTTTTCGATAACATATTCATTGGCATGGGCAGAGCTAACAGCAAGTGCAACACTCACCGTTAATAGGCTTTTTAAGAACATAAGTATCCCTGATTTTTTGTTGTTAGAAAGGCACCTGCTATGAGGGGCGAGTCACCATGCTATCAGGTTTTAATTTGAACAGTAATAAATAGTTAGTAACAAAGTTTGTCAGTTAATTATGGCGGTCAATGAAACGCTGCCAATGCAGTTGCGGGTTTATTTGTCGTATGTTTTGCAGCACGGTATTTAATAACTGCATATCAGCAAAGCGTTGCTCGTTGAAATCTTTAAAACCAAGCAAGTAGTTAAAGGCGTCTTTGCAGCTGGCTTGCAGTGCATGAATTCGCACTTGTTGTTCAAAGTTGAGCCGTAAGCTGCTTATCGCGGTTTTCATACCTTGCTGATCAACAGTAGGAATAGCGCACTTTTGTAAATAACCAGCGCGTTCACCTTCACCCGAAAACCAAATACGTACTTTTTCGCTGTAGCGACCAGATTTAGCGGGTAAATCAAACATCAGTCGTTGCTGATTTTGCTCATTTAAATAGCCTAAGTATTGGTCAAGTCCTGCATCGAGTAATGCATTGTGGATAGGCACATAGCGGGGTTTTATCTTGCCATGTGTATGAAAATCAAAGCAGCGAATTCCATCAAGGGTGACAATATTATCAAGGGTTAAATGGCCAATTTCATCGCTGTAGGCACCGGTGTAATAGGCAAATAAAGGCAGCCAAAAGTGCCAATGCTTAGCTTGTTCACGTGCTAAACGCTGATCACCATAAATGTAACCATTATACAGGGTATGTAATTCCATGGCCGAAAAGGGCCTACGACCAAGATGGGACTTCAACCTAATACCTTGATAATAAAGATGTGTCGAAGAGTATAACTGATATACCCAAACCACCTCAAGATGCGAGCTTCAGTTGGAATTAAAAGCGATTTAGGCAAGGCATTGATTGCAAGTAATAGTGGTTCTATTGTTAAAATCAATATAAGTATCAAGTTTCCAGCTAAACGACACTGCCATAAATACGGCCGTGTCGTTATAAGCTTAAGGATTGCGATTAATCGCAAAGAGCTTTAGCTAGACCAACAGGTTCGATTTCAACGCATACTTGATCATCGTTCCAGTTTAAACCAACAAGCGCATCATCTTCGTTAAGGTCTTCAACCCACTCATCAAGAAATTCGTCTAGGCCAATTTCAACAGGGGTATAGTCTTGCCACTCATCTTTACATTGTGCTTTTGCAGCGTCTTCAGTACCCCAAAGTAATAGCACATCTGTGTCGCTAAATTGGTTTGATTCACAGACAACAAAACCACCATCTTCGGCACCCAGTGCCCACATAGATTCGTTCAAACGAACTTTTTCTACAAAGCTAACTAATTCTGATTCAATTTCGATATCGCTCATTTGCGTAACCCTTATCTTTATATTCGTGGATCTGTTTGTTGTACCGCCGCTTTATCGGCGAATTTATGATAAAAATCAACTAAGTTTTCTAGTTGGCTAAAATCAGTTAATTCGCGGAAGCGGATCCAATCTAGCAAGCAGTATAAACTGATGTTGAGGTATTCACAGCTTTTAAATACTGGCTCCGATAAATGAGTATTTAAATAGGTTAATGTTTCAACAATTCGTTCATTCTGTAAATTAAAAAATAGTTTGTCGCTGTTGGTATCAAACCCTGAACGCTGACAAAGTAAAATTTCTACCAGTGAATCATTGCAGGCATTGATAATGGTTAAGTAGTTCTCTTGCTGCCAGCTAAGTAACGGCTGATCAGCTTTTTCGAGCAGGTAGCGAATAATTGAGTTGGAATCACATAAGGTAAAATCATGGTCGATTAATACAGGAATTTTTCTGGCAGGGTTATGAGCAATCATGGTTTGTCTGTCTTGCTCAGAGAAAATATCCAAATTAACAAAATCAATAGGTAGGTTATTAAGTGCCGCCCAAATCCGAATACGGCGCACAAAAGGTGAGGTAGTAGAGCCTAGTAATTGCATGATGGTATCCTTTGCAAAAAAAGCCGCTGTGAAGCGGCTTTTTGAAATCAATTTGTCAATTAGTCAGTACGGCTTGTTACTTCTAGAAGATGATAACCAAACTGGGTTTGCACTGGGCCTTGAACTTGGTTAATTGGTGCAGAGAACACGACTTTGTCGAACTCTGGAACCATCATGCCAGGGCCAAACTCACCTAATGCGCCGCCATCTTGACCTGATGGGCAATTAGAATGAGCACGAGCAAGCTCTGCAAAGTCAGCTCCTTGCTCAATTTGCTGTTTTAAATCTAAACAGTGAGCTTCACTGTCTACGAGAATGTGTCTTGCACTGGCTACTGCCATAACATCTCCTAATGTGTGTTTTAGTATTAAATTACTAGTTTAGTTCAATATTTACCGAACGAAAAATTAAATTTATTTTGCAGTCAGCTCAGCTTCAATTGCATCGCGTAAAGTTTGCGATTGTGGCTTAGTTTTACTATTAAAGCGCTGCACTGTCTTACGGTCAGCAGACACTAAATATTTGTAAAAGTTCCAGTTAGGTGAGCTGGTTGCTTCGTTTAGGTGCTTGAATATCGGGTTTGCATCGCTACCGCGAACGGCACTGGTAGCAAGCATATTAAAGGTTACGCCATAATTGATGAAACATACTTTTGCAGTGTCTTTTTCATCGTCTTCTTCTTGGAAAAAGTCATCTGATGGAAATCCTAATACGACCAAGCCTTGGTCTTTATATTCTTTATGAATAGCCTCTAAGCCTTCAAACTGGCCGGTAAAACCACAATTACTAGCTGTATTGACTATTAGGAGTGGTTTGTCTTTGAATTCGCAGAAGTTAATTGACTCTTTTGAGCGTAACTTTCTCATAGTGACATTGGTAAAATCATCACATTGGCTGCTTGCTTTAGCAGCTGGCGTAGCCTCAGTAGTTTGTGCTGCAAGGTTGGTTGTTATTAGGCCTGCTGCAAGTAACAAAGCATATTTATACATAGTTATTTCCCGCTAGTTATTTCTGATGAATATACGCTAATATGCAGCAAAGTGATCATTTAATTTCAGCTATTTATGACGATTCGCAAAGCAACACAGACCGATTTAACTGACATAGTCGCTATTTATAACGAGACCATCCCTGGTCGTATGGTAACTGCAGATACAGAAGAGGTATCGGTTGCAGACAAACAAGCTTGGTTTGATAGCCATACAGAGAAAAGACCTATTTTTGTTTTTGAGCAACAAGGTAAAGTGCTTGCTTGGCTGAGTTATAAGTCATTTTATGGCCGACCTGCCTATGATGGTACAGTTGAAATTAGCATTTACATCACCCAGCAAGCTCAAGGGAAGGGGCTAGGTAAACAATTGCTTACATTTTCAGAACAGCATGCAAAAACACTTGATATCAAGGTGTTATTAGCTTTTATCTTTAGCCACAACCTACCGAGCATAAAACTGTTTAATCGCTTTGATTACAAGGTCTGGGGAGAGCTTCCTGAGATTGCGATCATGGATGATAAAGCCTATAGCCTTACTATTTTAGGTAAGCGTTTAGACAGTTAATTAGCTAAAAAGCTAATAAAAAATGCGGTACAAATTGTGACCCATTGCGATTTTAGGCTACGCTAAAATAGGTATTTATTATTAAGCGAGTCTAGTCTACTGTGCGAAGAATATTGATTGTTGATAGCAATAGTGTTTTAGCAATGCGGGTCAAGGTGCTGCTAGAGCTTATTGGCTGTCGAGTTGAGCTATTACATTTTGCAATGGTTGATGATGCTGTTTTAGAGCAAGACTTTGATCTTGTTGCAGCTTCTCATGGTGTGCCAACCACTGTTATTAAAACGCTAATGGGAGTGTTCTCACAAGAGCATTTCTTGCTGTTAGCGCCTAAAGCGCAGCGTAGTGATTTACTAGAGCATTTTAGTGAAGTAAATCGCCTATTACCTAATGCTGTGGTGATTTACCCCTTCTTTGCAAATAAAGAGATTAGCTCTTTATTAGAAGGGGTACTTGAGCTCGACAGCGATAATATTCTTCAACTTCCTACCGTGTTACTTGTCGATCACTGTGCTGAACGTTTGGCGCAAATAGCCCTAAACCTCAAAGGGGCACATATTAAAACCTTCACAGCTGATAATACTGCATCTGCTGTGGATGTTATTAAAGAACAGAGCATTGATTTACTCATTAGTGATTTTACTTTTACTGATGGCACAGGGCTTGAGCTCTTTAATAAGCTCAAAACATGTCAGCCTAATAGTCGTTGTTTACTTTATACCTCTAAGCCAGATCAAGTCTCGATGGTAGCAGCTATTCGTCAAGGGGTAGAAGATGTGCTCATCAAGCCGATTGATGATAATAGTCTGCTGCAATCAGTACATAAACTTTGGCAAACAGAACTATTAAGGCGTCATAACACTGAATTAGTAGAGCGTTTGCAAAATACAGTTGATGCACTCATTGAAAAAGACAGCTTATTACGGGTTATTTTTAAGCATACACCCGATGCCATCATTCTATTTGAGCGTGGTGGTAAGGTTATAGAAACTAACGACGCCTGCGAGCAGCTGTTTGAAAAGCCGCTGAAAGAATTTGAGAATTGCTCTGTTTTTGAATTTTTTGATGTGGCATCAACTGAGCGCATCAAAGATAAGATTGCGACTTTAAGTAAAAACCGACAATTTAGTTGTGACTTACGACTACTCAAGAAAAATGGCAGTGAGGTGCCTTTAGTTGGCTCGTTTAACGAAATCGACCACCACGGAGAAATTGCGCTAGCGGTGATCTTTAAGAACGTTACACATCTTAAAGAGAAAGAAGATTTACTCGTTGAAGCTAAAGATTTGCTTGAAGAAGAGGTCAAAGCCCGTACTGCTCAGTTAGAGCATGCTAAAAATGTGGCAGAAGCGGCAAATCATAGTAAATCTGAGTTTTTAGCGAACATGTCTCATGAACTTAGAACACCTATGCATTCTATTTTAAGCTTTGCTCGCTTTGGGCTTGATAAGGTTGCTAATGACGATTTAAGTAAAGACAAGTTAAACAAGTATCTATCTAGAATTGAGCAAAGTGGTGAGCGATTATTATCGCTGCTAAATAACTTACTCGATCTATCAAAGCTCGATGTCGGGAAATTCCCGTTCAATCCGCAAAAGCATAACTTAAGCAATATTATAAAAACCAGCATTGATGATGTGTCGGGCACAGCCCTTGAAAAAAGTATTGCTATTCGGCCTATAGGTTTTGAACAAGGCATTGTGCTTGAGTGCGACGAAGAACAAATTAATCAAATTATGCGTAACTTGATCGGTAATGCACTGAAGTTTAGTGAGCCGAATAGCGAAATTGATATTAGTTTAGCGGTGAATGAGCAGATGGCCGAAATCGCTGTTATTGACCGCGGAATAGGGATCCCTGAACAAGAGCTTGAAAAGATTTTTGCTAAGTTTGAGCAAAGCAGTAAAACCAACAGTGGTGCGGGAGGCACTGGGCTTGGATTAGCTATTTGTCGGGAATTTGTAGCCTTACATCAAGGCACTATTTCGGCAAGTAATAATGAGTACGGGGGGGCCACTATTTTGGTACGGCTGCCCTTAGAAATAGACTTGCCGCAACACTTGGCAAATGAACAACAGTCTATATCGATGAATTAATAAAACGGAAGAGATAATCATGGCCTTGAAACGTATTTTAGCGGTTGATGATGAACCATTTAATTTAGAAATTATTGAAGAGATCCTTGAGGATCTCGATTTTGAGCTGAAAATGGTTAATAGCGGCCCAGAATGCTTAGAAGTCGTTGAAGAGTTCGACCCTCAAGTGATTTTACTCGATGTGAGCATGCCACAAATGAGTGGTTACGATGTCTGTCGTAAGCTCAAAGAAAACCCCAATACGCAAAAAATTATTGTGATGTTTGTCTCAGCCAGAGGCACCGTTGAGGAGCGCATGGAAGGTTATTCTGTTGGTGCAGAAGACTACATTGTTAAACCATTTAGCCATAATGAGCTCAAGCTTAAGTTACAACATTTGAATCAAGTGCTAATTGAAAAGGAATCGCTAGAACAACAAGTTGAAGATGCTACGTCAACGGCATTTAATGCGATGGCAAACAGCAGTGAAATGGGACAAATTGTTAATTATATTGAGCATATAGGTTCAATAGATAACGAACATGAACTCGGCAAAGCCTTTTTAAACTGTTTAGGTGCATTTGATTTACAAAGTAACGTTGAGTTTAGGTTAGATAACGAAGTATTACATTTCTCTGTGTCGGGTGTGTGCTCGCCGATTGTGATCGAGCTGTTTGAAATGCTGAAAAGCAAAGGTCGATTGCACGAGTTCTCAAATCGGATTTTAGTAAACTATGAAATGATCAGTTTGCTTATCTTAAATATGCCTGGACAAGACCCCGATAAGCATGGTCGAATTCGAGATCATATTTGCTTTTTAGTCAGTGTTACAGAGCAGCAGCTTAAAGCGATTCTCACTAAAAAAGAGCTACTTCAGCAGCAGCAACAGTTAAATGATGCTGTAAGTAAGGTGCACAGCAAATTTACAGGTTTGATTGAGCTTTTAAATGAAAACCGTATCAATAACGAAGCTGTATTTAAGCGGCTTCAAGAAGACTTAGAAAGTCGCATACCGACCATGGGCTTAGATGAAGACCAAGAGGTGTTCATCTATCAAAAGGTCGATGAAACCATTCAAAACTCAGTGGCTCGAGAGGAGTCAGTAAAAGGGGTTAAAGCAGCCTTTAAAGAAATTGAAAATGACTTATCACTATTATTAACGCGATAGGGCAAAGCTTGAACTAGTCATCAAGCATCTCTGGGTAGGCCTTTTTCAACAATGCGAATTAAGCGCGCCGTTTTACGAAGCTTTAACTGGCGCTTATTTTTTTGCTGATCAAGCGCCCACTCGATATGCTCAGCGACCAAAGCTGTAGCGGTTGTTAACCTTTGCTCTAAAGCCTCGATTATTTGCTCGTTGTAATCAGCGTTACCTAATCCGACAGCAAGGTTTCTTAACCAGCGCTCGTGACCAATACGGCGTATAGGGCTGCCTTCGGTATTTTTAAGAAAGGTTGCTTCATCCCATGCAAATAAAGTCAGTAATTCTTGATCTTTAAGTTGCTTTCTTGGGTGAAAGTCAGCTTCATCGGTGAGTTGACCGTAGCGATTCCATGGGCATACTAACTGACAGTCATCACAGCCATAAATGCGATTCCCTAACAGTGGGCGATACTCTTCAGGAATTGCGCCTTGTAATTCAATAGTAAGGTAAGAGATACATTTACGGGCATCGACTACATAAGGCTCGACAATCGCACCGGTTGGGCACAGTGTCATACAGGCAACGCATTTCCCACAGCCTTCAAAGCTATTTTCTTCATCAATAGGGAGTGGTATATCAACAAACAGCTCCCCTAAGAAAAACCAAGAGCCCGCTTCTTTATTGATTAATAAACTATGTTTTCCACGCCAGCCCAAGCCTGCCTTTTCGGCTAGTTGCCTTTCAAGCACTGGAGCTGAGTCAACAAAGGGGCGAAAACCGAGCTGGCCAACTTGCTGCTCTATTTTTTGGCCTAACTTTTTCAGACGGTTGCGAATTAACTTATGATAGTCACGACCCAATGCATAGCGACTAATGTACGCTTTATCAGTCTGTTTGAGGTTTTTAGCAAAGCTTGCATCAGGCGGCAGGTAGTTCATTTTTACTGAGATGACTCGCTGCGTGCCAGGTACCAGCTCTGCTGGGCGCGCTCGCTTCATACCATGGGCTGCCATGTATTCCATCTCACCGTGATAGCCTAAATCTAACCAGCGCTGTAGCTGCGCTTCATGCTTCGTTAGGTCAATATCAGTGATCCCGACTTCTGCAAAGCCAAGGTCTTTTCCCCATTGCTTTATTTGCAGTGCGAGTTGTTCATAATCAATAGAAGGAGTTGTCACGGTCAATAAAAAAGTAGCCAAGAAGCGGCTACTTTAACATAGTTTGAGGTAGGCTCTGAACAATAATCACTTATTGTAGGGTAATTCCATCGTCAGTAATAACAGCGATTAGTAAGCCGTACTCGACATTGTTTTCAGTATAAACACGCGATAATCCACCTTTACTGTTTTGCCTCACAGTGTTGTTGCTGATTAAATCATCTAGGCTCTGGCTAATAGTATCTGTATTATCGCTTTGCAGAATAATGCCGCATAGTTGATTTGAGCACTGCATGTCATACACAGTAATGTCTGCGTGTTTTTCTTGGTATTTTATTGTTTCATCGTAAACCAGTTCTCTAATTTGCGCTTTGTTGGGATCAGTTAAGCCATTCGCTAACTCAGAAACATAATCTTGAATTTGTGCAAATCCCATTTCATTTAATGGCTGTGTATTAAACACTTTTTGACCGTTTTCTTTGTCTGCTACGAGTTCATCCAATGAGCTTAGTGCACCTATGGAGGTGTCTGTGTCGGTAAAAGCATCGTCAGAACTTAGTGAGTCAGTCTCTCGAGATAATTGCGGGTTTATTTTTGTTTGAAGTGTTGATGACTTAATAGCAAGGGATGCGGTTTCTTCTGCTGTTTCTTCAGCCGTAACATTGTGTGTAGTGTTATCCTCGAGCAGGTTAAAAACTTTATAAGTAATAAAAAGCGTGCATAGCGTGAGCACTGCAAAGAAAACATTTTTCATTTAAATTCCCTTTTGATGTTTTCTTATACAGTACTGTAACTAAATGAATTAAGTCAATTTTTACACAAAGCGTTTTAATTGCTCTTGGGTTTGTTGGCTCAGTTTGTGTGATTGTTGGCAATCAGCGAGTGATTCATCAATTTGCTGCTTAGCTTGCTCACCCAAAGCCACAATTTGCTCAACCGTTTGATGGGTCTGGGTTTGGGTTTGCTCTAGTAAATGCACCGCGCTGACAATCTGTTGTAGTTGTTGTTGGTTTTGCTCAAATTCGCCAAGCATATTGCTAAAGCCTGTTGAGGTGTTGCTAATCGCTGTTTCAGCTTCACTCGAGTGGCTAATTAACTGCTCAGACTCTTTATTGGTTTCGCTAACAAGGCTATTCATTTGATTAATAAAGTCACTGATCTGGCGAGTTGCGTCGTTAACTTTAACCGATAGCGATCTAACTTCATCGGCAACCACCGCAAAACCTCGGCCTGCTTCACCTGCACGTGCCGCTTCAATTGCAGCATTTAGGGCAAGCAAATTGGTTTGGTCAGAAAACTCTTCAACCATTTTTAAAATGGCGCGAATGTTCTCGCTGTTTTCTTTAAGGCCAGACACCGTTGCTGAGAAGTTACCCAAAATTTGGCTAATCATCGCGACCTTTTTAACTAATGCCGATAACTCAGTGGCTGAGTGCTTAACAAAGTTTAAGTGTTCACTATTAACATGATGCACGCTGTCAGTATTTGCTGAGATATTCTCAAGGCTTGAAGTAATTTGGTTGCTTGAATCAGTAATGGTTTGGCTGAATTTTATTTGCTGGTGGCTCATTTCTGCGGTTTGCTGCATTGAATGAGTCATCTTTGAACTACTATCTGCACTGGCTTGTGCACTTTGGTAAGTGGTGGCTAATAGGTTTGCTAAATGAACAGTAAAGGTATTGTACTGCTCACTTAAATCACGAAACTCATCATAGGTAAAATGCGGTAGCTTGGCAGATAAATCAGCATCATGGCGGTTGATTTGCTCAAGTGTATCGCGCATTGCTTGCACTGGGCGCACAATTAAAAAGCGCATGTAGAAAACAGTAAAAATAAAGCTGGCGACTATAACAAAGGTCATTAACCAAAATAGTCCCATACCAGCTTGCTGTTCTGAAAGGCTGCTATAAAGCCAGATCAAAGTAATGGCTTGAAACGCAAACACAAAACCTAAATTACCGACAATCTTACGTGTGAGGGTGTAAAAGAAAGTTTGTTCGATAAAATTGTAAATGCGCATATAGCTACTCATTAAGGTGTTGTGTTGATTCATTTTGGCGTAATTTTTTATTATTCAATGTCACATAATTCAACAGTATAGCTTAGTTTTGTTGAGTTACAGTGACTGCAGTGTCATTTGTGTATGACACGGAAAATTAGTAAAAATACCATCTACGCCATACTCTAGCATTAATTCGATATCTTCCACTTTATCGACCGTGTAAGCATAAACTTGAAGGCCGCGTTGTTTTGCGTCAGCAACAAACTCATGGTTTATAAAGTTTTTATCTACATGAATGCTATAGGCATGCAGTTTTTGCGCAAACTCGCTGTAATTAATTGGGATAGAAGCGGTAAGTGCACCAATCTTTACCCACGGCAATTTTTGCTTTAGCCACATCAGTTGGTGGTGATCGAATGAAGAGACTAGCAGGTTATCCCGAGAAATTTTCCCAGCGCTAACGTTTGATTCTATAAGCTCTACAAATTTATCTAACGAAAAAGTATGTTTAAGCTCTAAATTAAGTAAGGTTTTATCAGCAACCCAATCGATTGCCTGTTGTAAAGTCGGTACGACTTCGCCATTGCCTGCATCGTATTGTTGAATTTGCTCTTTTGAGCAGGCATTTACCTTACCGCGACCAGAGGTTGTACGATCAAGCCAAGTGTCGTGAATAATCATGTAATCATCAAGGCAGCTTTGCACATCAATTTCGATGCCATCTACTGCTAAATCAACAGCTGCGATAATAGCGCTTTGAGTATTTTCTGGGTAGGTACCACTGGCACCTCTGTGAGCGAATACTTTCATCATTGCTTATACCTACGAGTCACTGACCATGTTTCATAAAAAGCGGCACTAATCACCAGTGCGCCACCAATAAGAGTGCTAATTGAAGGTTGCTCATGCAAAATTAAAAAAGCGAAAAACGTACCGTATAAAGGCTGCAAACACGATATCAAACCAGCGGTTGAAGCTGATAAGTTTTTTAGGCTTGCTGCAAACAGTGAATGCGGTGCTGCTGTAAAAATAACCCCTACGGTAATTAATAGCAGCCAATTTATTGTATCAACTTGTAATGGCGGTACTTCGACAAAGGCGCACAGCATAATGCAGGCGATCCAAGTTTGATAAAGCATGGTTTGTGGGCCGCCATATTGGCTAAAGTAACGCTTGTGAACGATATTTCGAAACGCAAAAAAGAACGCTGACAAAATGCCAATAGCAATACCTAGGGTGACATCATTGCCTAAGCTGGCATCAGGAATAAGTAAATAAATACCAAGCATTACCACCAAAGCGCTAAAAATATCTTTGAGCTGTGGTTTACTGCCATGAAATAAAGGCTCTAAAAATACCGTGATAACAGGGTAAGTAAAAAAGGCAATCATACCGACTGCAATACCTGCTAGTTGCATACCTGCGAAGTAGGTGAGCCAATGTATTCCAACAGTGACTCCAAGTAACAAGGCTATAAGGTAGTCGCGACGCGAGTGAAGTTTAATCGCTTTGTGTTGAATTGTAAGTAAGATCAGTAAGGCACAGCCTGCAATTGCTGTTCGGTAAACGGTAATATCTAATGCACTTAGGCTGACTAGCTTGGCGAATAATGCAGTACCACCAAAGAGTAGCACTGCAATATGTAAGTATATTAGGCTCTGTTTGTGCGCCTGCATTACAAACCTTGTTATTGTTGTTATTAACTCTCTTTGTAACGGTAATCCTTTACTTTGTAAACTCCCCAAATGGGCTAATCCATTCGTTTAGTTCCAATATTTCCATCCCTGCAAGTAATAGTGCAGCACATTAGGCTCATCAAGCGTCGATACTTTTTCATTGTTAGCGCTAATATCCGGGGTAAAAATAAACAATTGTGCGTCATTTTCAGGGCGGTAAAAGCGGGTTTTAACATGCAATACTTGTTGGTTACTGCACATCAAGTTGCAAGCCATAACAAAGCCCCATTCGCCAAAAGAGGGCACATTCAAATGATAAGGCAAGGTGTGCGCAAAGCCTGCTGCACTGAGCGTGTTATTGATAGACCAAAATGCTTGCTTCGCAAAAAATGGGCTGGTGGCCTGGGTCACTACAATACCGTTATTTGGTAGTCGTGTTTTTACTAGTTGATAAAACTGCTGACTGTAAAGGCGAGCTAAATTGATTGCTTTTGGATCCGGTAAATCAATAAAAATAATATCGAACAGCTGTTCGTTTTGCTCAATAAACACATAAGCATCTTGATGAATAACCGTCACTTTAGGGTCACTGAGTGAGTGCTTGTTAAGTGTTGTCAGGTTGTGATTAGTTTGCGCAAGCTTAGCGACTGCTGGATCTAAATCGACTAGGGTAATAGATTCTATTTGCGGGTACTTCAAAAGCTCTCTAGCTGCTAAGCCATCGCCACCGCCTAAAATTAGAATACGTTTGGCATTACCATGGCGCACCATAGCGGGATGGATAAGCGCTTCGTGATAGCGATACTCATCAATCGATGAAAACTGTAAGCCACCGTTTAAATAAAGCCGAATATCATCTTTATGACGAGTCAGTACGATTTGCTGATAGGGCGTTTGCTCCGAGTGTACTACACGATCATCGTAGATTTGGCTTTGCCAAAGATGGGTGAGCTGTTTACTAGCAAATAAGCAAAGCACTAATACTGAGCAGACTAAAACTAATGTGAGTCTTAGCACTTTTCGACGATTTGGGCTGATATGGTCGATAAAGTACCACAGCAATAACAGCGCAATACTTAGATTCATTAAGCCAAAGCTTAAGGCTGTTTTAAAAACCCCAAGCCAAGGTAAAAATAGAAAAGGAAACAGTAAAGTCGCAAGCAGGGCGCCAAAGTAGTCAATAGATAACACATTAGCGAGGTTTGCTTTTAGCGCATAATGTTTTTCCATTAGGCGACTTAACAGCGGAATTTCTAAGCCAATCAAAATCCCTATTAGCGTAGTGAGTAAAATACTAATTGCTTGCAGTGGTAAGCCAAACGCATAACAGAAATACAATAAGGGCACACTTAAGCCACCAAGTAGTGCAAGCAGTAGCTCAAAACCGATGAAATACACCAGCAATGGCTTATCAGGCACAAAACGCGAAAAATAAGAGCCAACTCCCATTGCCGCCATATAGACGCCAATTGTCAGAGAGAATTGGGTGATGCTATCACCCAAAAAGTAGGCACCAGTGGTTGCGATCAGTAGCTCATAGATAATTGAGCAAAGGCCAGCAACAAAAATACTAAACAGTAAAATGTGGCTTTCGCGAATTGAGTTATTTTCCACCTGGGCCGCCTCGTGAACGGAAACCTGCACTGCCAATACTTTGTTCACGCAATTGTTTATCAACGCTTATCGTGAGGTGGTGATAGGAGTAAACTTGCCAATCTTGCTCTTTGTCACCTTTGCTATATGCCAAGAAGGAAAAGAAGAGCACGGGTGCTAAAAACAGTAACACAATAGGCCAAACAGAGATGCGCGATTCCATTGCTTTTATAGCCTCAGGGTTTAACTTATTGATTGGTTTATAAGTAATATCGGAGCCTTCACGCTCAGCTTCTAAACGATGCAGCATTACAAATAGCGCTACACCGCCGATGAAGCCAGAAATCCATAACAGCGGTAGCATGAAATTACTGTTACCTTTGATTGGGATAATACGAAACGTATAACTAAAATGTTCGGCACGCTTATTTGGGCCAAACGTACTACTGACGTAGGCGCTATATTGCCCCTTCTTAGGGAAGTGGACATCGTGATGAGTATAATCACGGTACTCAGTCCATTTACCATCTGAATCGTGTCCGGTTTCAGCCCAAAGCTCATCAGAGTAACTAAATAAATAGTGACCATCAGGGTCAAAAATTTCGATATCAATGGCTTTCCATGAGTTTAAAGGCAGTCTGCCTTTAATTTCTAAGCGCATCATTTGGCCATCTTCTGGCACTGTAAATAGGTAAGGTTTGTCTTGTCCGTCGTAGTCTTTAAAGTTGCCATATTGGCCACTAATAAGTGGCGCTTGTAGATCTGCACGTATCACTAAGCAAACAACAAATGTGATAGCGGCAATAATAAAAAGCTTATAGATGTTCATCCATTACTCCATAAATAAGCTTAAATAGCGATAGTGATGATAACAGCAACACAGATTGCAATGCTGCTTTCAATAACCGCAACGGCGGTGTTTTTGTCGTGCATTGCTTGGTCGAGTGAAATTTTGCTAAAGATAATTTTATCAACGAGGTAACGCACAATTGGTAAAATTAAAAAGCCAAATAATGCGTCAATAAAGAATAAGCTTAAGCTTTGTTGCCAAGTATGAAATCCACCAATGAGCGCATGACACAAGATAATAGCTAACGCCAACATAGTGCCTGAAAAGCTAAGTGCAACGGCTTTGTTGCCTTTTTCGAGCTGTTCATGAAGATTAAAAGCAGTGAGGTGATCATAGCCTTTGGCAAAAATGATCAGCATTAGTTGCCCTAAAAAATAAAACACTATGGCTGATAACCAGCTGCCTTCACCGGTTAATGCGCCACCAATGATCAGTGCTGCGGCCATATAGTTTGCTGCTTGTACTAAGCCCACAGCCTCATTTTGTTGGTTAATTAATTGCTCTTGGTTACAGAACAAACGCAGCAGTAATTTGTCATTTAAAATACGTGAGCAAGTTAGCAGCACCATACCTAATACACTGTACAGTGATACATTCATCAAATCGCTTAGTAAACCTTGACTAGGCCCAGCTAAAACAAAGCCATAAATAATGGTAATTGCCCCTAAGTAGCCGCCAATAGATAAACCCAAGGCACTGTTGGCATTATCGGTTAACTGGCTGGTGGTGTTATAAGGGGTTGCTAAGTTATACGACAGTTTTGCAACGGCTATGATTGCAATGAATAGACCAATATAGGCGCTGTTGTAGGCCATCGTTGCGAGGTAGTGGGTTACGTTAATATCCATATAATTATGTTAGCTTGTTGTTATTTTCCGAAAATATTAACACAGAGTGTTTGTTGCAAAGAATATCAAAGCTTCATTTTTGGCAGAATTAATCAATTTCTTAAAAGTTTCATAGCTTTTGCCTGTCTCATTGTTAGGTTATGGGTTAAAATAACAACATAACCAACTAACAAGATAGTGAATGTCAAAACAGGATCCAAATCTCAGTCGAGAACAAGAAAAGTACGAAAACCCCGTCCCTAGCCGTGAGTTTATACTTACTCACTTAGAATCTCGCGCCAAACCAGCAAACTTCACACAACTTTGTGACGAATTACATGTGAATGATACAGAGCGTCAAATTGCGTTCAAACGTCGTTTACGTGCTATGGAGCGCGATGGTCAACTGTATTTCAATAAGTTTAAATGCTACGCATTGATCGATGAATCAGGCCTAGTTAAAGGCAAGGTCATTGGTCATCGTGACGGATTCGGCTTTTTAGAAGTTGAAGGTGAGAGTAAAGATTGGTTTATCGCAAAGCACCAAATGAATATGGTGTTGCACGGTGACATTGTGCTTGCTAAAGGCAATCGCAAAGGCTCAAGTGGCAAATGCGATGCACGCATCATTAAGGTATTAACCAATGAACGTGCACCGATTGTTGGCCGCTATTTTGTTGAGCATGGTATTGCAGTTGTTGTGGCTGAAGACCCACGCATAACGCAAGATATTATGATACTACCGGGTAGTGAAAATGGCGCGCGCCACAACCAAATGGTGCAGGTGCAAATTACCCAAAACCCAAGCCGACATATGAATGCGGTAGGCAAAGTCACTGAGGTACTGGGAGAACACTTAGCACCGGGAATGGAAATTGAAGTTGCACTACGCAATCACGATATTCCTCACGTTTGGCCTGAAGCGGTTGAAAAGCAAGTTGCTCATTTAGGTGAGTTTGTTGATGAACAAGCAAAGCAAGGTCGCGTTGATTTACGTGACTTACCGCTGGTGACAATCGACGGTGAAGATGCCCGAGACTTTGACGATGCCGTTTATTGTGAGCGCAAACCATCAGGTGGTTGGCGTTTATGGGTGGCCATTGCCGATGTGTCGCACTACGTAGGAATGAACACGCCTCTGAATAAAGAAGCGATTGAACGTGGTAACTCAGTATACTTCCCTGAGCAAGTTATTCCGATGCTGCCAAAAGTGTTATCGAATGGCTTGTGCTCATTGAACCCAAAAGTTGACCGTTTATGTATGGTTGCTGAGATGACGGTGTCAGAAGCGGGTAAGTTGTCTGGGTATAAATTTTACGAAGCGGTGATGAATTCACACGCTCGTTTTACTTACACCAAAGTGAATGCAATTTTACAAGGCGATGAAAAGCTGCGTGAAGAGTACGCCAAGATGGTGCCACATTTAACTGACTTACAGCAAATGTACATGGCACTTAAAGCTGCTCGCCAAGAGCGTGGTGCGATTGAGTTTGAAACCTTAGAAACGCGCTTTGTGTTTAATGCACATCGTAAGATTGAATCAATCGTGCCAGTGGTTCGCAATGATGCACACAAACTTATCGAAGAGTGCATGATTTTAGCGAACGTATCGGCAGCCCGATTATTAGAAAAGCACGAGGCAAGTGCGCTTTATCGTGTGCATGATGAGCCTGATGCTGAAAAACTTGGTTTCTTCAGAAACTTTTTATCAGAGCTTGGTATCGAAACTGCGATTTCTGATGAGCCAACACCAAAAGAAATAACGCAAGTGTTAGCTAAATTAGGCGACCGCCCAGAAGCTGAGCTTATTCAAACCATGTTGCTCCGTTCAATGAAGCAAGCGGTTTATCAGCCAGATAACATTGGCCACTTTGGTTTAGCTTTACCAGCCTATGCCCACTTTACATCGCCAATTCGTCGTTACCCTGATTTAGTGGTGCACCGTGCAATTAAAGCGGTACTTAAAGCGCAAGGTCAGCAAACATCGGGTGAGTATGCCTACACTGATGACGAAGTTGATATTTTAGGTGAGCAGTGTTCAACCACTGAACGCCGTGCTGATGATGCGACTCGCGAAGTGGCAGATTGGCTTAAATGTGAATTTATGCAAGACCATGTTGGTGACGAATTTGGTGGGGTGATCTCATCGGTAACTAACTTTGGTTTATTTGTACGCTTAGATGATTTACAAATCGACGGCATGATCCATGTAACTAACCTGGGTAATGAGTACTTCCATTACGATGGTGCTAAGCATTGCTTGATTGGTGAACAAACTCACACCGTTTATCGTCTAGGCGATAAATTAACGGTTCAGGTGTCATCTGTCAGTCTTGATGAGCGACGTATAAACTTAGTGTTAGCAGGTGAGGCGCAACCAGACCGTTATGCGCGTCGTCGTGGTCGTAGTGCCCCTGCAAAACCAAGTGTTCGTGCCCAGCTCAAAGCAGGTAAAATTCCTGGTAAAAAACCGCAGTCAGGCAGCTTTGAGGCAAAATCAGGCGACAAAGAGAATGAAAAACGTGGCAAGTCTTCACCTTCTAAAGGGCGCAAAAAGCCTAATAGTAAACAAGCTGATGCTGTAAAAGCCGGCAAAAAGAAGAGTAAGAAAAAAGCCACCAAAAAGGCAAAAAGACCGGGTAAGAATGCCCGTAAACGTAATGGCCGAGGAGCAAATAATACGTGAGTAATGAATTAATTTTTGGTTTTCACTCAGTTGAAGCAATATTAGCAAAAGAGCCTGAGCGCTTTTTAGAAATATACGCTTTAAAAGGGCGTGAAGATAAACGTTTAAACCCGGTTATTGACCAAGCACGTAAATTCGGTATTTCTGTACAATTTATGCAGCGTAAAGCGCTTGATAATAAAGCAAATGGTGAGCAGCACCAAGGCATTATCGCTAATGTGAAAGCGGCGCGCATGTATAACGAAAAAGATCTAGATGAGATCATAGCCCGTGAAGAAACGCCTTTCTTATTGGTGCTTGATGGTATAACTGATCCGCATAACTTAGGTGCCTGTTTACGTAGTGCAGATGCTGCGGGCGTGCACGCGATTATCGTTCCTAAAGATAAGTCTGCAAAACTGAACGGCACAGCGCGTAAAGTAGCATGCGGTGCGGCAGAAACAGTGCCATTGGTGCAAGTAACCAATCTTGCGCGTACGTTACGTGAAATTAAAGATGCTGGCGTTTGGGTTGTCGGCACTGCCGGTGAAACAGATACAGAGTTATTTGATGCAAATCTAACAGGGCCAATGGCTGTTGTTATGGGTGCTGAAGGGGATGGTATGCGCCGCCTTACTCGTGAGCATTGTGATTTATTAGTTAAAATCCCAATGGCTGGTTCGGTATCTAGTTTAAATGTGTCAGTTGCGACCGGTATTTGTTTATTTGAAGTGTTACGCCAGCGTAATGCAACGCAAATCTAACTGCCGCGAAAATTTCAGACACAAAAAAAGCCGATGTTACATCGGCTTTTTTGTATCTATTTCGTAAGATTAGATCTTTGCGAAAGCGTCTTGTAGTGGTGGTACTACTTGCTTCTTACGGCTTAATACGCCATCTAACCATACGCGACCGTCTTCTGATTTAACATCATAGGCAGCTTCGATTACTGATACGTCATCAGACGCAATTAGCATTTCAGAGCCTTCTTTCATGATATCAGTTAACAGGAGTAATACTGAGTGGCGACCGCCTTCTTCTTTAAGCTTTGCGATGTCAGCTTCAAGGTCTGCTTTGATCTCATCAAATACAGCAAGGTCGATAACTTCTAGCTGGCCAATACCTACTAGCTTACCGTTCATGTTGAAGTCTTTGAAATCACGCATTACTAAATCGCGTGCAGGCGTGCCTTCAACTGCTGATTTAACCTTGAACATTTCCATGCCAAGTTCTTTGAAATCTTCAATACCAGCGATTTCAGCAAGTGCTTCAACACACTTGATGTCAGCTGTTGTACACGTTGGTGATTTAAAGATTACAGTGTCGCTTAAGATAGCGCATAACATGATGCCTGCGATATCTTTTGGAATCTCTACGTTGTAGAAGTCATACATCATTTTGATGATAGTGTTTGAACAACCAACTGGACGGATCCAACACTCAAGTGGTGTTGATGATGTTAAATCGCCTAGTTTGTGGTGATCAACAACACCTACAACACGTGCTTCATCGATGTCATCAGGTGCTTGTGTTTTTTCTGTGTGGTCAACGATATAAACGTCTTCGCCTGCGTAGCTAAGTTTTAGCTCAGGTGCTTCGAAACCGAATTTATCTAGGATAAATTGTGTTTCAGGTGATACTTCACCTAAACGCGTCGGGATCGCAGGTTCATTGATCTGGTTTTTTAAGTAAGCAAGCGCAATTGCACCGCAAATTGAATCTGAATCAGGGATCTTATGACCCACTACATACATTGACATTGACGGAACTCCTTTAAATTTGGCGGATATTTTAGCAAAGTATCGACAGATTGATACATAACAGACATGAAATTTTGTTGATCAATTACAACTGCCAATTAATGTCCTTTTTGGTTACACTTTAAGATATTGAAAACTGAGGAAGATACTGATGCGCTTGAGCCGAAAAGCATGGAATAATGTGGTGATTATTTCGATGCTATTGATGATTTTTTTCTTCAATGGCCTACATAAAAAGCTCAATACACAGCCCGTTGAAGAAGGAGTACAAGCATTACTCCCAGAGCAAAGCTTCATTTTAGCAATGGCATTTCCAGAATTAAAAATCGAGCGTATCGGCACCTCTTGGCGTAGCCAATCACAGCAAGAAACCACATGGCAAGGCAATGAGCAGCAGCTCGAACAACTTGTTGAACTTTGGCAACATCAAAAACTGACTATTGCCAGTCTCCCTGTTAGTAAAATTTCACAGACATCGGCTGATTATGTTGCCTCAGTATGGTTAGCAGGGGAGCAGTTGCCAGCGGTGTATCAGTTGTACAACATAGATCAGCAATACTATTTATTAGATAAGCGGTTACAACGAGTATTTGAGCTTGAACAAGCTGATGCTGCTAAGTTATTTCCGTTATACCCGTTTTAAGAGAGTCACAAATGCCTGAATTACCAGAAGTTGAAGTTAGCCGTTTGGGAATAACGCCGCATGTGCTTAACCAAACAGTGACCAAAGTAAATATTCATAACGCCAGTATGCGTTGGCCTGTGCCTGATGATGTATATCAATTACAAGGACTTAAAGTTACTTCAGTGGAGCGTAGAGCAAAATATTTATTACTCGGTTGTGAGCTGGGTAGTGTTATTTTGCACTTAGGAATGTCGGGCAACTTACGAGTTGTGAGCGCAGATGAGCCATTAAAAAAGCACGACCATATCGAATTTATTTTAGCCTCAGGTAAAGCGCTAAGACTCAACGACGCACGTCGCTTTGGTGCCTGCTTATGGCAAGCACCAGGCGAATGTCATACCTTGCTAACCAAGCTTGGGCCGGAGCCACTTACCGATGAGTTTGCTGCAAAGCGTGTTTACGAACAGTCTAGAAATAAAAAAGTACCAATTAAACAGTTTATTATGGATAACGCTGTAGTAGTTGGTGTAGGTAATATCTATGCCAATGAGTCGTTATTTAAGGCCGGAATTCACCCGAAACGAGAAGCCGGCAAGGTGTCTTTAAAGCGTTATCAGCAATTAGTGCCTATTATTAAAGAAACACTTGCTGCGGCTATCACGCAAGGCGGCACAACATTAAAAGATTTTGCTCAAAGTGATGGTAAGCCCGGTTATTTTGCCCAACAATTACTAGTTTATGGTCGCAAAGGTGAGCCATGTGTAACGTGTAAAGAGCCATTAAAAGAAATTAGATTAGGGCAAAGAAGCACTGTGTACTGCTCTAATTGTCAAAAATAACAAAGAATCCCTCATCTATGTAGTATTGCAACAGATAGCAAGATAGAGACAGGCTTAAGGAATGAGAAGGTTTTATGCTATTAAACAAATACGTCATAGGGTGCGTGTGCTTAGCGGCACTGCTGGGTTGTTCTAAAGAGCAACCTCAAGTTATCGTTGAGGAAGTGGTTACCGCTGAGGTTAAGCAGTTTGATGTGCCGCTGTATGGGAATTACGTGGCACGTACAGATGCATCACTTGATGTTGAAGTACGCGCAAGGATCACTGGCTTTGTACAAAGCGTAGAATTTGTTGAAGGTAGCTGGGTAAACGAAGGTGATTTACTCTACACCATTGATGATAGACCTTACCGAGCTAAGCTTAATCGCGTTAAAGCCGCACTACAAAAAGACCAAGCGGCGCTGGCAAAAGCAAAGCGCGATGTAACCCGTTTAAAACCCCTCTTCGAGCAAGACGCAGCAAGTCAGCTCGACTACGACAATGCAATTTCTATTCAAGAGCAAGCGCAAGCGTCATTATCAGCAACCCAAGCAGAACTTGAAGAAACCAAGCTTGATTTAGAATATACCCGTATTACAGCGCCAATTAGTGGTATGGTTGGTAGCTCTGAAGCCGATCTCGGTGCTTTGGTCGGCAGTAACGGTATTTCACTCCTTACTACTATTCAGCAAATAGACCCTATTTTCGTTAATTTTAATATGTCGGCACTTGATTATTTGAATGCCAAGCGGCGTATGACCAGCATGATGGAGCAGCTACAAGCCGAACAACAAGGCAAGGCGCTAGAAGGCTTTGTACGTATTTCTTTACCTGATGGCAGCGAGTATCGATATTGGGGTGATGTGAGTTTTACCGACCCTAAAATTAGCCCGAAAACGGGCACCTTTAAAGTAAGAGCAAAGCTACCTAACCCTAATAGTGAGCTATTACCTGGGCAATATACAAAAGCACGGATTAAATTATCTGAGTTGAAAGATGCCATTGTCGTCCCTGAGGAAGCCACCCAAGTTGAACAGGGTGGTATTTATGTGATGGTGGTACTTGATTCAGGTGAGATAGAGCGGCGCTTTATTGTTGTTGAGCATTACGGTGAACAAGGAATTGTTGCTAGCGGTGGCTTGAGTGCGGGTGAGCAAGTGGTGGTGAAAGGTTTACACCGTATTCGTCATGGTCAGCAAGTTAAGGCGATTTCGTTAGCCGAGTTTGAAAAGCGCCAATTAACGCCAAACACGGGCTCCATTCCACTGGCGCCAGATAAACCAAGCAAACAAGATGATGAAAAAAATCAGCAGGGAGCTTAACTATGTTTTCGCATTTTTTTATCAAGCGTCCAGTGTTTGCTATCGTTATTTCGTTAGTTATTTTACTCACAGGCTTGGTCTCGCTCTTTACTCTACCGATTGATCAATACCCTGATATTGCTCCGCCGTCGGTTAAAGTGTCTGCTTCATTCCCTGGCGCAACGGCTGAGACCGCATCGGAGTCGGTAGCCATTCCTCTTGAGCAAGAATTAAATGGCACACCGAATATGTTGTATATGGAGTCAAAGGCAACTAACTCTGGCAGTGTTGGGATCACACTCACCTTTGATGTTGGCACCGACCCAGATCTCGCCCTTGTTGATGTGCAAAACACCGCAAGCCAAGCAGGTAGTAATTTACCTGTTGATGTGCAAACTGAAGGGGTGAATGTCTCTAATGAAAGTTCCGTTGAGCTGTTGAAACTGGCACTGACCTCTGATGATCCTCGCTATGACGAAATCTATTTGAGTAACTACGCCAGCATCAATGTTGAGGCGGCTTTAAAGCGTGTTCCGGGGGTTGGTAAAGTGCGTAACACCGGCTCGCGTTCTTATGCTATGCGGGTCTGGTTAAAGCCCGATATTTTAGCGGGTTACGAATTAACCGTGAATGATGTGACCGCAGCAATCAAAGCACAAAATAAAGAGGCCGCTGCTGGGGAGATCGGGGCTCAGCCAATGAGCGATGCAATTAAGCTTAATTTTCCGGTGCGGGCACAAGGACGGCTTAATAAGGTTGATGAGTTTAATAACATTATGCTGCGAGTTAACAGTGATGGCTCGATGATCCGTTTGCGAGATGTTGCAAGGGTTGAGCTGGCATCGTCTGCGTACACTTTAAATTCAAAACTAAATGAACAGCCCGCCACTATTTTGCAGGTTTATATGTTACCAGGCTCTAATGCATTAGCGGTTACTGAACGTGTTAAGGCTGAGATGGAACGCCTGAGCGCGGCTTTTCCAAAGGGAGTGAAATGGCAGTTATTTTATGATGCATCTGAGTTTATCAAGCTGTCGATTAATGAGGTGATCAATACCCTTATTCAAGCGCTGATCTTAGTGATTTTAGTGGTGTATTTATTTTTGCAAAACTGGCGAACAACTTTAATACCCGCTTTAGCTGTGCCGGTGTCAATAGTGGGTACCTTTATCGCCTTGGCTGCATTTGGATTTACCATTAACAATGTCAGTTTATTGGCTATGGTATTGGCAATCGGCATCGTCGTTGATGATGCGATTGTTGTAGTCGAAAGTGTTGAGCGACTGATCAATGAGCAAAATATGGAGGTAGTTGCTGCTACTAAGCAAGCGATGACAGAGCTTTCTGGCGCCATAGTGGCAACCTCTTTAGTACTGGCAGCGGTGTTTGTGCCGGTGTCATTTTTAGCCGGTATTACGGGCATTATGTACCGAGAATTTGCGATTTCAATTACCGTTGCGGTACTCATTTCGACCCTAGTTGCGTTAACCTTAAGCCCTGCTTTATGTGCGATTTTCTTAAAACCTAGCCTCCCATCAAACAATAAGATTTTTGTTAAATTTAATAATTGGCTTGAAGGTGTTGGCAAAAAATACACCTGGCTTGTAAAGGCATGCTCTGAAAAAGCAAAACGTAGTTATATTGGCTTTTTTATAATGCTAGGTGGCTGTTACTTTGTGTTCAGCCAATTACCAAGTAGCTTTATGCCGCAAGAAGATCAAGGACGCTTTTTTGTTGATATCACCTTGCCAGATGCGGCAACGGTCTCACGTACCAATGAGGTGATAAGTAAAGCTAACCAATTTGTTATGAGCCATGCTGGGGTGGCTTATTCATTCACGCTAGCAGGTGAAAACCGCCGTGCTGGTAGTGCGCAATCACATGGTCAAATGGAGGTGATTTTAAAGCCTTGGCAAGTGCGTGCAGAGCAAGGTTTTACGGTCACGAGTGTGATGAATGATATTCGTAAGCAGCTGTACGCCATTCCCGATGCTGAATTTAATGTGTTTCAGCCATCGGCTGTGGCGGGGCTTGGTTCGGGCTCTGGCGTTGAGTTTGCACTACAAGAAAAAACAGGAGGCAACTTAACAAGCCTAGTTGAATCGCTTGAGGTTTTACTGGCAAATTTAAATAACCGCCCTGAAGTTGCTAAAGCAAGTAGCTCACTGCGTGGCTCAGTACCTCAGCTGTTTTTAGAGTTAGATAGAGAAAAAGCCATGGCATTAGAGGTGCCGATTGCCGATGTTTACAGCACAATGAAAGTGCTTACTGGCTCATCAACAATTAACGACTTCAACTTATTTGGCCGGGTTTATCGGGTTAAAGTTCAAGCTGAAGATGAATTTAGAGCACGCCCTGAAAACCTCAACGAATTTTATGTGCGTTCTAAAAATGGCGCTATGGTGCCATCAAATGTGCTTGCTAAGCTTAATCTAACAACCGGTCCGTCTGCGATAAATCGCTTTAATATGTTTACCAGTGCCATGGTGAATGTATCGCCAGCTGAAGGCTATGCATCGGGTGATGTAATTAACGTAATTAAAGAAGAAATGGCAAAACTACCGCCTAACCTTGGCTATGAATGGACAGGATTAACCTATCAAGAAATTCGCTCATCGGGTCAGCTAAGTATCGCTATCAGCCTTGCTATTGTGTTTGTATTTTTATTTTTAGCGGCGCTCTATGAAAGTTGGAGCTTGCCGTTTGCTGTACTACTAATAAGCCCGATAGCCATGTTGGGAGCCTCTGTATTGACCTTAGTGACGGGGCATGAAAACAATTTATTCTTTCAAGTCGCCTTTATTGCCTTGATTGGCCTTGCGGCAAAGAACTCAATTTTGATTGTTGAGGTGGCTAATCAGCTTTATCAAGAAGGTATGGACGCCGCTGATGCAGCAATAGAAGCCGCCCGTTCTCGCTTTCGGCCTATATTAATGACTGCAGCCTCTTTTGTGCTTGGTGTATTGCCGTTAGTACTTGCTTCTGGCCCCGGAGCGGTTGGTCGACAGTCAGTATCTATGCCTATTTTAGGGGGGATGATACTGGCAAGCTCTGTCGGCATAATATTAGTGCCGCTGTTTTTTATTACCGCGGCACGCTTTGTAAAAAAACAGCAAACACCGGCCTCTAAAGTAGTAGAGGAGCAAGTCGATGCATAAATTGTTACCATTGCTTTGTTTCGCCTGCATTCAAGGCTGTGCTGTAGGGCCTGATTTTGAAGCACCTGAGCATAGTGAAGTTGCTAATTTTATGGGCGCAACAGCTACACCACAGTCGGAGGCTTTAGCGGGCTGGAAGCAAATTTATAGCGACCCTCATTTGCAAAAGCTGATTAGCCAAGCGCTTCTTAACAACCAAGATATGTTAATTGCGCAATCGAAAATTATTGAAGCGCGAGCTCGGTATCGAATTACGGATGCCGCTTTATGGCCAGATGTGAATGTAGGGCTTACTTCAGAGCGAGAAGAAGAACTCAATAGCAGCCCAGAAAATACCTTTGACTTAAAAGGTTATTTAAGTTGGGAGCTAGATTTATTTGGTAGTAACCGACGCGCAAGCGAAGCCGCACTGGCAAATTATTATAGTCAAGAGCAAGCAAGAAACGCGTTGCAGCTCGCCTTGATTGCTGATGTTGCGCAGCAGTTTTTTGCCCTCAAAAAAGTTGAAGAGCAATTAAAAATTAGCCTGAGTACGATAAAGCTTCGCGAGAAGGAACTTGAAATTGCGCGTATTCGTAAAAAAGGCGGTATTATTTCAGGGTTAGAACAGCGCCAAGCCGAGGTTGAATTAGAGTCAGCGAAAGTGAAGATCCCGCCTTTACAGCACAGTGAAAGGCGGATTATTAATCAGTTAAAGTTTTTGATTGGTGATGCCAATGCTGATGTGCAAGGGGGGAATGAGTTATCTGTGCAAACTCTTCCTAAGCAATTACCCACAGGACTACCTAGTGAACTGTTAAAGCGTAGACCAGATGTGCAGCAAGCAATGTATCAATGGCAAGCGGCCATGGCTGAAATTGGGGTCGCAAAAGCGGCGTTATTCCCAAAACTTAAGTTGTATGCCGAATATGGCAGTGAAAGCACTGATTTTAGTGATTTGCTCGCCAGTAATTCGCAGGTTTGGTTGCTGGGCTCAGAGCTGTTAATGCCAATATTTAATATGGGACGCAATCAGGCAAATTTAACGGTGGCGGAACAACGAGCTTATCAGGCAAGTATTCAATACCAAAAAACAGTGCTGGTGGCACTGCAAGAAGTAAGCAATCAGCTTTCGAACTATCAGTCGGCAGAGCAAAGCTATGATGCGCAAAGGAGCTTGGTGCTCAGTAGCCAAGATTACTATCGCTTAGCACGCCTTAGGTATAGCAATGGTGTTGCCAGCTCCCTTGATTTAATGGATGCACAGCGCCAGTTATTTTCGGCAGAAATAGCTTTATCGCAGGCAAAGAATGATCGTCTGCAAAGCCTAGCAACGCTTTATAAAGCCCTTGGTGGCGGATGGTATGATACCAATCCGCAATAATACTTAATCATTTTGAGGGATTAAACCTGTCGCTATCTGCGTTAAAAATTTCTGATTTAGAACAACTAAATAACGAAATTTTTGCCTTGCTATCAACGAGGTTTTATTGCCTCAAAATAGATCACTTAATTAAGCGAATTGGTATGAATTGAGCGAACAGGAACTGGAAAAAGAAAAAGTGGTAGATTAATTAAAAGAGCATGCAAAAGCATGCTCTTTAAAAACTTATAACTCAAATGGTGCTACGCCAACGGCTTTCATCTTGTAGCCTACTTGAGCAATTTCACCAGACCAGGTTTCTGTGCTGATAACGCCAGTCACGACAATCGCATCGTATAGGCTTTCGATTGGTACACCGTCTTTAATCGTGACATGCACAATTTGGTTTGGCGGCGGTGGTGGTACGTGAATACAAGCACCAAAGTAAGGTACCAATAAAAACTCGGTGATCACTTCGCTGTCGCCTTCAAGGGGAACAACAAAACCAGGCAAACTTACTGATTGACCATTAAGTTCTTTTACCACGGGAGCATCAAGGTCTGGTTGCACCCAGTTTTGTTCTGAGCCTTCATGGTTTGCTTGCGCTTGGGTATCGATTTGCACATGACCTTTTGGAATTAAATCTTCCCAGAAGATTTCTTTAGGTGCGCCAGCATTAGCTCCAGCACACACAACTAATGCGACTAAAGCGACGAATTTTCGAAAAAACGGCATAACATTCCTTAAATTTTAATACTCATACCATCAGCAAGAGAGTAGAAATACGCGCGAGTTGCGGGAATTAACCCAACAATAAAGCCTGCAACCATTATCGCAGCTAAAAGCATGAGTTCATAGGATGACAATAAGGCTATATTTAGGCTTATTCCGGCATGGCTTTGCAAGTAATCTGCGCCGAGTAGCATTAAAGCATAGAATAATGCGATACCAACAATGCAGCCAAGCCCTGTAATGAGTAATGATTCGACACTGATCAAGGTGAAAATATGCCATGGCCTTGCGCCAACAGAGCGCAAAATTGCAAGTTCTCTGCGGCGTTGATTTAAGCTTGAAAGCAGGCTCGTTAACATGCCAAGCAAACTGATCAGCACCACGACGATAGAAAATAATAGCAAGATTTTTTCAACGATAGAGAGCATTTCCCATAGTTCACGCAAAGTAACCCCCGGCATGATGGCAAGCAGTGCCTCATCTTTGTATTGGTTGATATTACGACGTACTTGTAAGGTATAAAGTGGTGAATCGAAACCAAGTAAAAAAGCGGTTATTTGTTTTGGTGTGCCAACTAAATCAACATCATCATGCTGGTCGTGGTCGTGGTCGTGGTCGTGGTCGTGGTCGTGGTCGTGGTCGTGGTCGTGGTCGTGGTCATTTGCATCAGCCTGAGCGGCTTCATGCTGATGAGCATGACCACCATGAATCGCTTCAATTGCTGCAAGTGGAATATGCAGGGTTTTATCAACAGGCGTGCCCGTTGGATTTAAAATACCGACCACTTTAAATGGGTTATCGTCATGATTATGAAAACTGGTATTGCCCATGCCGTGCGCAATCACCACTTCATCGCCTAGCTGATAGCCTAAGCTGCTGGCAACCTCTGCACCTAAAACAACCTCAAATAAGTGATTAAATTCATGACCTTGTGAAAAACTCAACGACTGCTTTTTAGCAAAACGATAGTGCTCAAAATAGTCTTTATTTGTACCAAGTACAGCTAAACCTTTATGGCTGTCGCCAAGTGACATAGGAATAGCCCATTTTACACCCCGTTGCCCAGAGATGTATTGGTAACTTTTCCAACTCACGCCATTATTAGCATGACCAATGCGAAATACCGAAGACAGCAGCAACTGGATATCACCGGTACGCGCACCTACAATTAAATCAGTGCCAGAAATTGTATTGCTAAAGCTACTTTTAGCATCAACTCGAACCCGCTCAATCGACATCAATAACATTACGCTGATAGCAATGGTAAATAGAGTGAGTAGGGCGCTGGCCTTTCGGTTTAATAAACTTTTTGTGGCGAGTTTAATGAGTAGCATCTGTGCCTCCTTGTAACTCAACAAGGCTGATACTGCGGGTAAATAGCGTTTGTAATGTTTCATCATGGCTAACAAAAATTAGCGTGCTATTTGCTGCGCTTGCCTGCTCAAATAACAATTTTACGAAGGCTTGGCGATTTTGCGTGTCGAGTGCTGAGGTAGGTTCATCTGCAATAATAATTTCAGGGCTGCCTATAAAGGCTCGCGCAGCGGCAACTCTTTGTTGCTGGCCAATACTCAGCTGTGCAACGGCTTGATGTTGCAAGTTATCATTTAGCCCTAGAGCGCTCAGTAAGCGGCTTGCTTCAGCGGCTATTGTTGCACTATTTTTTAATGCGTTTATTTGCCTTTGCTTTGAAAATTGGCAACCCAAAGTCACATTTTCAATAGGCGATAAATAAGGTAGTAAATTAAAGTTTTGAAAAATATAGCCAATATGGTCGGCACGAAAACGGTCCCGTTTACTATTACTAAGTTGGTTAATCGCTTTACCAAGCAGCTCGATATTGCCCTGTGTTGGCACTGTGACGCCAGCAAGCAATGATAGTAACGTTGATTTACCACAACCACTCGGACCGTGAAGAAAAACATGTTCGCCTTGATCAATATCTAGCTTAGTAATATTGATCGTCGGCTCGGGTTGTTTTGCGTGCCATTTAAAAAGCACATTTTCAAGCGTGATCATAACGACCTATGAATTGTTACCATCGCCAGTAATTTAATTTTCTACGCATTTTAAAATTACGAATAAAATTACGTGGTTTCGGCTTAAGTGCAGGATTGCTCAATAGTAATTCATTGCTAGCAGCAAGTACACGTTGACTCGATAAGCCGTCTTGATATGGATGCAGTTGCTGGCAGAAGTGCTCAATTTTCGCCATTAATTCAGCAGGCTGTGTGAAGGCATAATCAATCGCTTCAGTTAGTTTATTGACATCTGTAATATCAATAAGATGTTCGCCAGGTGCTTGATTGCAGAAAGTTACGACGGGTTTTCTTTGTAAGATAAACATAAGCAAAATAGATGAGGTATCACACAGCATGACATCCGCTGCTTGCAACAGCGGTAATACATTATCTGTCTCGACAAAGGTTAGGTTTTCGTTTTGTAGAGCCTTGTATCGTTCAACAAGCTCGCTTGGCATTTTCGGGTGAAATTGCACCAAAATTCGCCATTTACCTTGCTCACTGTACGCTTTTATTTGTTCGTATAATTTAGGTGCAAGAGAAAGGTTTCTAGAAAAAGTTGAACAAATTAAAAGAGTTTGCCTTTTATCGCCTTCATCTACGTATGGATTGTTTTCTATTTTTGAAAATAATGGATCTAGAGTAGGCCAACCTGTTTCTTTAGTTAAAAAGAAACCATGCTTTTTAGCTAGTTTCTCAAACTTAGAAGTTGTATTAGGGCCTTGGGTACAATACAGGTCAAAGCAGCCTCGGATGTTAAAATGATCTTCGTATCCTTTTCGATTTAGTTTTCCAGAATTAAAGCCGTGAAAAACAGCTACTTTTTTGCCTGGGATAAAGTTTGGAATTACATTCCCGGGAATGTATGAAATGTCTGGTTGCCACTGGATTACATCATCTATAGTTTCTAAACACGATTCATCTGAACGAAGGAAGTTCTGATTAACTTCATCACCATAGAAAAACCATTTAACTTCACCACCACGAGCTAAAATCTCCCGTTGCAATGGGCGTAAGATCGCGTACGAATAGTTCTGCGAAATAAACATTAAATATTTTTTTTCTGCGGTAGTTGCTAAGTAATCCAAGAAAACCTCCTATTTCGAGGGCACTAGTATAGCGAAATAATGTTTATGACAGCAAAATTACTGAAAGTTTAAATTTTTATGGTTTTTATTACATCCGCAGGCTGCTGATGATAGTGCAATGATTGAGCTTTCAAAGCGTCTAGATTATTATAGGCGGCCATAACCCCAATCCCATACATGTGCTCACAAGAGCATGCCAAATACTATCGGAGATAGCATGACTAGCTATAAAGTTTTAGACGTAAACGATGATTTACCGATCCGTACTAAAGGTGCGGTACACAGTGGTAAAGTGCGTTCAGTTTATTGGTTAACTGATGAAGACAGCGCTCGTTTAATTAATGAAAAAGGTTATCAAGTTCCAAAAGGAACTGAGCTAGCTATTATGGTTATTTCTGACCGTATTTCTGCGTTTGATTGTATTTGGCAAGGTGAAAACGGTTTAAATGGTGTGCCTGGTAAAGGCATCGCGCTAAACTCTGTGGCATCTCATTGGTTTAAGTTATTTGATAAAGCAGGCCTTGCTGGTAACCATATTGTTGATATTCCACACCCTTATGTATGGATTGTGCGTAAAGCAAGTACTGTAAAAGTTGAAGCCATCGCTCGCCAATATATTACTGGTAGTATGTGGCGTGATTATGCGAAAGGCACGCGTAATTTCTGTGGTATTGATTTACCAGAGGGACTAGCTGCGAACCAAAAGCTAGATGAAGTGTTAATTACGCCATCAACGAAAGGCATTATCACCGGTGTTGCTGATATTCCTGAAGTAGATGATGTGAACATTACCCGTGAAAACATCACCAATAACCTATCTGTTTTCAACTTCAAATCTGAAGACGATGTCGCTAAATATGAGCAACTACTTGTTGAAGGTTTTAAGCTGATCAGTGATGAACTTGCACAGCTAGACCAAATCTTTGTCGATACTAAATTTGAATTTGGTTATGTTGAAGACATTGATGGTTCAGATAAGCTTATCTACATTGATGAAGTGGGTACGCCTGATTCGTCACGTATCTGGGATGGCCCAGCTTACCGTGACGGTAAAATCATTGAAAACTCAAAAGAGGGTTTCCGCCAGCTATTAATTAATAACGTGCCAGACAGCGATGTGTTATTAAATAAAGACCGCATGGACGAGCGTGAGCAGCTTGCTAAAGACTATACCTTGCCAGAATCAGTGATGCTTGAAGTGTCTGATACTTACGTTGGCATTGCGAGTAAAATCATTGGTCAAGAAATTACTATTCCAAGCGACCCACGTAGTGAAGTAATCGCTATTTTAGATAAAGAATACGGCTTAATTAAGCACAATTAATTGCTATTTTTTAACTTAGATATGCTCTAAGTCAATATTATTAAAGCCAAGTTGGTTTTCTAGTAAAACTGCTTGGCTTTTTTCTTGCTTTTCATACCCTCTCTCATTAACTTAAGCTAAGATTAATCTATACTTATTAGCAAACTAGGCTAAGCAAGGTTCAATTATGACGTTTTTTGCGCACTGTGCTCGCACGGTATATTCTTTTGTAGTTCTGTGCAGCGCAGCAACTGCATTCGCTGCTGATATTTCATTTACCGTTCGTGATCAATTTGGTAAGCCTTTGGCTGATGCTGTCATCGAATTAGAAAATAATGCGAACTCACCGAGCACGCAATTACCCATAGCGATAATGGACCAGGTTGATAAACAATTTTCACCTAATGTATTGGTGATACAACAAGGGCAGTCTGTTGATTTTCCTAATAGCGATAATATCCGCCATCATGTTTATTCTTTTTCAAGTGCTAAACCATTTAATATTAAGCTTTACGCTGACCGTCCAGAAAAACCAGAGTTGTTTGATAACAGCGGAGTTGTAGTCTTAGGCTGTAATATTCACGACTCTATGGTGGGTTATATCTATGTCGCAAATAGTGCTAATACACTAAAAACAGCAGAGGATGGCAAAGTACAATTAAAAGGTATTACTGTTCCAACTAGCATAACGATTTGGCACCCAAACCAAGCAAGTGAAATCAATAAAAAATTATCAGTCACTGTAACTGAGCAAGTCGCTGATATTACAATTAATACGAATGAACCTGCACCGCGTAATACGTTTGGTGAGATGTTTAAGGCAGATAATGATTCATAGTTTAAGAGGGCGGATCATAGCCTTATGCGTAAGCCTGGTTTTATTAACTAGTTTAGTCAGTTTAGCGAGCTCTTGGTGGTCGACAAATCGCTTTAACGATCAAAAGCTACGTGAAGATATTAATGTCGCTGAAAATGTTTTTAAGCAATATTTAAGCGCTAAAGAAAGCCTGTTATTAACGGCTGCAAAGGTGCTGACCGCAGATTTTGGCTTTAAACAAGCGGTCGCAACTCAAGACGCCGATACCATTAGTAGTGTATTGAATAACCACAGTCGCCGAATAAATGCTGATTTGATGTTGCTTGTGGATTTATCAGGGCAATTGGTTTCAGCAAATACTGAATTTAATCATAGGCCAGATGAGTTTTCTGCATTGATGAATGAATTACTCATTGATGCTGAGCAATCAAATTTCATTGTACTTGATCAAACCCTTTACCAAGTTATTTTACTGCCAGTGCGCGCACCTCGAACTGTTGCCTATAGTTTAGTGGGCTTCGAGATTAACGATCTGGTTGCTGCAGAGCTTAAAAACCTCACCACAATGGATGTGAGTTTTATTGGTGAAGATGATGGTGTGGTAGAGACATCGCTGCCCAAGCAACCACAAAGCACTTCTGTATTAGCGCATTTTAATAACGAGACAACGCAGCGCATATTTGGTGAAAAGCCGGTCTATAGAAACCGCCTGGTTGAACTACCATCTTTGCCCGGACACCTAGTTTCTGTGCTATTAAGTGCTGATTTAACCCAGAGTTATCGTGAGTTTGAACAGCTGTTTTTCACCATTATTGTGCTTGCTGCTATTACGGTTGTGATAGGCGTATTGACCAGTGGAATCTTAGCTAAAAATCTCACAACACCGCTTTCAAAGCTTACTTTACTTGCTCAGCAATTTGCCCGTGGCAACTATAAAGCTGAATTTGTAGGTAAAAAGCAAAGTAGTGAAATCACCACCTTAATTGATGCCTTTAACAACATGGGTAACGACATTAAAGAGCGTGAACAGCAAATAAGTTTTCAAGCTAGCCATGATTCATTAACTGGCTTTTATACCCGTTCTGCTATGTTAGAAAACATGGAAAACTTGTTTGCCGAAGGGGCTGAGTACACACTGGTTGCTATAGATATCCGCGGCCTTCGCCATATCAATGATAAATTAGGCCCGCGTATTGGCGATGATTGTTTAAAAGCGGTTGCTGAGCGGATTGGTGAATACTCAGCTCATCATAATGGTGTTAATGCTCGGATTGGCGGTGACGAATTTTTAACTTTATTGCCAGCCGATGAAACGAAACAGTTTAAAGATGCGGTAATGAAGTTAGTTGCTCAGTTACAGGCTGGCTACTTAATTCAAGGCTTAAACATTACGTTACGCTTTAGTGTTGGGGTGGTGCATTGCCTTTCGCAAAATGTCAGCCCTGAGGATTTAATGCGTCGCTCGTTAATTGCTGTTGATACTGCATCTTGCGAGCATAAAACTATTCATTATTATCAAGAAGGTGAAGACGAAGAACATCTTGAGCGCCTTGCAATAATTGATGAACTTAAGCAAGCCCTTGTTGATGATGACGGTCAGCTGTTCATGACCTATCAGCCAAAACTAAATATTAAAACTAATAGCATTGATAAAGTTGAGTCGTTAATCCGCTGGCAGCGCAAAGACGGTCAGTGGGTTTCACCAGAACTGTTTATTGATTTAGCAGAGCAATCGGGGGTGATTGTTGAGTTAACTTCTTGGGTTGTTAAAACCGTAGTGTCGCAAGTTGCAGCATGGCAACAGCAAGGTATTACTATGCAGGCTGCAATTAATGTCTCTGCGCAAGATATTGCATACCCAAGCTTTTACTCACACCTTGCTAAACAGTTAGAAAAACATGCTGTTAATGGGCGCTTGATCACAATTGAGCTTACAGAACGCGATATGATTGAGAACGAAGAGCAAGGTATTAAGGCGCTAGAAAACCTCAAAACCTTGGGGGTTAAAATCTCGTTGGATGACTATGGTGTAGGGCAAACATCGCTTGGGCGCTTAAAGTCATTACCGATTGATGAGCTAAAACTTGATAAGTGTTTTATTTTGCAATTAGATCAGTCACGTCAAGATCAATACATAGTGCAATCTACGGTGACTCTAGGTCATCAGCTGGGCTTTTCGGTTGTTGCTGAAGGGGTTGAGAACAAAAATTCACTGGATATTTTAGTGCAAAATAAATGCGATTATGCACAAGGGTATTATTTAAGTAGGCCACTAAAATCAGAGCAGTTTTTGCAGTGGTTAGAGGTGTACAATGAAGCGTCTTAATTGGTTGTTTTGTCTGGCTTGCCTCGGTTTTGCAAGTTCAGGATTAGCTGCATCGGGTAAATTACTAGCAACGCCTGGTGTCTCACAAGTTGAAGGTAGTGCGGGTGGTGGTATTGTCCCTTGGGCGCAGCTTGCAGGCTATGCAAGTGATGATGAAATAGCAATAAATGGTTTTTGCAGCCGTGCAGATGTGAGCGATTACCGCTTAGATGTTTGTGGCGCGCAGCTAAATATTTATGATCGCGTTGAATTTAGTTACGCAGAGCAACGCTTCGAAGTTCCCGCATTAAATACCGATATTGAGCAATCAATTACAGGGGCAAAAGTGCGCTTATACGGTGATATCGTTTACAGTAAATGGCCGCAGTTGAGCTTGGGTGTACAACATAAATCACTTGATGACGGCAGTATCGCAAACTTACTCGGCGCCAAAGATACCAGCGGTACCGATGTATACCTTGCTGCTAGTAAATTACATTTGGGCGCGCTTGCTGGGTATAACTGGTTTTGGAACACCACCTTTCGTTATAGCGATGCTAATCAGCTTGGCTTGTTAGGCTTTGGCGGCCCTGATAGCGATAAAGAATTGTTATTTGAAGCATCGACAGCTGTGTTTTTAACCCACCAAATAGCTGTGGGTGTTGAGTATCGTGAAAAGTCCAATAACCTAGGCTTAGGGGAGCAAGATTGGCAGGATGTGTTTGTTGCTTGGTTTCCTAATAAGTATGTTAGCGTGACTGCTGCTTGGTTAGATTTAGGAAGTATTGCTGGGGCTAAGGATCAAACAGGTTGGTATCTTTCTGTAACAGGGTATTGGTAATGATGAAAACACTTTTTACATTTGTATTTGCCGTTATGTTATTTGGTTGTGCAAGTAGCAACAATAGCACCTTGTATCAGCAAATTAATGGCGAACAAGGAGTTGAAAAACTGGTTGATAGTTTTATCAATCAAATAGGCCGTGACGAACAAATTTTAGCTTATTTTAAACAAACGAATGTCGCCCATTTTCGACAAGGTTTTATTACTCATTTGTGTAGCGTCACCAACGGTCCTTGTGAATACAAAGGCGACAATATGGTTGATATCCACACTGGAATGAACATCCCTGAAAAAGACTTTAACCGAGTGGTAGAGCTTTTGATTAATGCTATGGACGAACAACAGATCCCGCAAACGGTACAAAATAAGATTCTGAGTCGCTTAGCACCGCTGCGCCCTGAGGTAATTGATATTTAGCTAATATAAACTTTAATTGTGGGCTGAAACAAAAATGTAATTTATGTACAATAGCTATTGATTTAAGTTATTAAGTTGTAAATGATGCAGTTATATTTTGATGTTCAACATCTATATTATATTCCACAATACCTGCCTGTTTTAAAGGAGTTAAAAGCAAAAGGCCACAAAGTCTCAATGGTTTTTTATAAAGAACAAGATGAGCGCAGTCGTGCAGTATGCTGTGACTTTATAGATAAAAATGCAATAGTTGCAAAGTGGTTAACAAACACAAGTGAAACCTTTGACTTTTATCAGAACTCAGATGCAGATTGGGTCGTATTTGGCAATACATTCGCAGGTGCTGAGGATTTAAATAAAAAGACTGTACTGATGCAGCATGGGATAGGCCCAAAACAGTGTTATTACGACGTATCGAACAACAAGATGACAGTGCGGTTTGTTGAAGGTGAACACCGACTTCAACGTTTAAAAACACTCTATCCCGAAGGTAACTTTATTGATAGTGGTTACGCAAAATTAGACCCTATTTTTAATCAAACACTTGACTCTATAAATCTCAGAAAGCTAGGTCTAGATCCAACAAAGAAAACCTTGCTGTATGCACCTACTTTTTATCCAAGTTCTTTAGAATGTTTTAGCGATGATTTTCCTGAGCATTTTGATGAATTTAATATTATCGTTAAGCCTCATTTCTTTAGTTTGTTTAAGAAAAAATATAAAAAACAACGTTTAAAGCTTGAGAAGTGGGCTAGCGCTAAGAATGTTTACCTTGCTAATGAGTACGATTTTGACCTTACTCCTTTTTTAGAACTTGCTGATATAATGATTTCTGATGCATCATCAGCCATATTTGAGTTTGCAGCATTAGAAAAGCGTGTTATTTGGTGTGATTTCTATGAGCTGCGCTGGTCTTACAGAGGTATTTTTTCTTACAGGTTAAAAGCTCGACTTGATGAAGATATCGAATACTTCAATGAGCTATGTACTCGTGCAGGAAGTTATAAAGATTTAAAGCAGTTATTAACTTCAAGTGTTAACGAAACAGCCGAATTTAAAGAAAAAAGAAAAGAAATAGTCTATAAACTGGCAGGTATTACGGATGGTCACTCTGCTAAGAGAATTGTATCATATTTAGAGGAGCACCAATGAAGCGGGTAATTACATTTGGCACGTTCGATATTTTTCATGTGGGACACATCAATATATTAGAACGAGCTAAAGCGTTAGGAGATTATTTAATTGTTGGTGTATCTTCCGATGAACTAAACTTCTCAAAGAAAGGTCGAAAGCCCGTATATAGTGAAGCTGATAGGCTTAAAATTATTAGTTCATTGAAGTGTGTCGACGAAGTATTTGTAGAGCATTCTCTAGAATTAAAAGGTGAGTACATAAAAAATCATCAAGCCCATTTGCTAGTTATGGGGGACGATTGGGCTGGTCGATTTGATCAATTTAGCCAACTTTGTGATGTAACTTATTTAGAGCGTACTCCCTCTATCTCTACAACAGAAATCATAGAAGTTGTGAGGCAACCTTCAAACTGTCATTTATAATTAATAAAATAGCTGTATGCGCTTACGTTCAATCAAAAAATAAGATGTGTATATGGCTTTTTTATTTATCTCTCGCAACAATGTGCACGCCCGCTATTACAAAGAACTGACTAGGAAACTGCCTTTAAAGAGTAAAGTGCACTGCATGGGCTTACCTAGATTTACTGCTCTTAAATACTTTAGCAAGGCAATACAAATTGATTTTAGTAAAATAATTTCGGAGCAACTATTACGTAAACAAGCTCGTAATGGTTTGTGGCATAACCCGCTAATAATTAAAAGTTACTCTGCTTTGATGCTGCTGGTGGAGCGGTGTCGGTTCGCTAAGTATTATGATTTATTGAAGTCAGAATCGCCACAAGCTTTAGTCATTTGGAATGGTAATAAATTACCGAATGTTACTGTTTGTATGGCTGCTAAGGCTTTAGGAGTGACCACCTATTACTATGAAAATGGGTTACTGCCCGGAACAACAAGCTTAGATCCAAAAGGTATTAATTTTGCGGCTTCTGTACCGCGGGATAGTCAGTTCTATTTAAACTTTGATCCGCAGGGGAAGTTGCCATTTTCTGCGCCTGATTTAATTCCTAGAGCGAACCATAAAAAGCGTTGTAAGTTTGACGCAATCGAGTTACCCAAAAAATACTTATTTGTGCCATTTCAAGTTCCACACGATACCCAAATAGCTTGTTACTCTCCTTGGCTTAAGTCAATGGAAGAGTATTACGATGCTGTTGTTTCAGCTGTAAAACAGTTAAATGATCCAGAACTTAAAGCTGTTTTTAAAGAACATCCTTCATGGCATAAGCACTATGAGCACTTGTACGATAGAAATGATGTTGCCGTTTTTGCCAACGGAAATTGTACTCGAGAGCTTATCAATGGCGCTGAAGCCGTGCTCACTATTAACTCGACCGTTGGCTTAGAATCTTTATTACTTGATAAAAAAGTGATTACCTTAGGGCTTGCTTGTTACAACATTGATGAGCTTGTACTACACGCGAGTGATCAAGCGACTTTGATTAAGTGCTTAGAAAAACTACAAAATGGCTGGCAGTCTAACAGTATTCTGAGAGATAAGTTTTTTACCTACTTAAAGCATGTGTATTGCTTGCCTGGTGTTTGGAAAGAATGTACAACTGAGCATGTTGAAGCGGTCGAAAAGCGCTTAACTCAACAAGATACATTTGCACAGCTATCGCAAAAGGAAAGCTAATGAAGAACATCGTCTCGCCAGAATGGCTTAACGAGCATTTAAACCAGGATAACTTGGTTATCTTCGATGCAGGAATGGTACGTCCTGGTTTACCGGGTGAGTATGCGCCTAAGGCTATGCTTCCTAATGCACAGCGTTTTGATTTCAAGAAGGCGCTAGCAGATAACAGTAATCCTGTACCAAGCATGATGTGCAATAGCGAGCAGTTTGAAGAGCATATGCAGCTTGCTGGTGTTAACCAAGACTCTCTAGTTGTGATTTATGAAGACCAAGGCTTGTTCAGTTCTGCCCGTGCGTGGTGGATGTTTAAAGCTATGGGCTTTGATAACGTAAAAGTTTTAAGTGGCGGTTTAGCTAAGTGGCAGGTACTTGGTTTTGCTACACAAGCAAGCTATTCAGCTGCTTCTGGTCAAGGCAATTTTGTTGCCAGCCCGCGTGCTGATTACTTTATTAGTGCTGAGCAAGTACTTAACTCACTTGATGAACAAAGCACACTAACACTCGATGCTCGCCCTTATGAGCGCTTTACCGGTGAACACGCTGAGCCGCGCGAAGGTATGCGCAGTGGTCATATTCCAAATAGTCGCAGTTTATCTTTAGCAACAGTGCTAAATAACGGTGAACTTAAACCCCTTAGCGAATTGCAGGCATTATTTGAACAACACATAGCGCCGCATCACACCCAGTTGCAGTTTAGCTGTGGTTCAGGTGTAACCGCTTGTGCAATTGCATTGTGTGCCGATGAATGCGGTTACGCTAACTTACGTGTTTACGATGGCTCATGGAGTGAGTGGGGCGCTCGTCACGACCTACCTATTGAAACAGGCCCGCATCAATAAAATCGGCGTAATTTTGCCAGCTGTCTATACTATTTTTATTCAGTGGCTGGCGGATTTGCTTTTTACTCGCCGTGGCTGATGCCGCATTGCTTTTATAAAAAGTGAGGCAGTTTTCCTGCCAGCTTAAATCACAAAACGCATAGAGCTTTTGCGTTTGTTGGGTAGGCTCTGCTACTAATTGCTCATAGCTTTGCAAAAAAACATTTTCAGGATACTTGTTGGCAAAATGACTGACTAATGCCGAGTAATCTTGATGGAACGAGGCAATATCTTCAAGTGTAAAACTGTAGTGATGGAGCACACTTTGCGGGCTATACATCTGCCTAAAATTGGCAATGCTGCAATCTTGCCAGCCCCGCTGCATACAAACGATTTTAGCATTAGGAAAAGCCGCTAAAATAAAATCAATATAGTAAAAGTTAAATGGCTGTTTATCACAACTTCTTAGGCCGTCACTTAGCAGCTCGGCTCTTTGTTGATAGCTAGCCAATGCTGTTTTTATTGCCTCAGATTCATAAGCCTTATCGAGCATTTCGCTGTCTATTACACGCGCTGATTGCGTGGCGTGTTGTATGAGTTGAGCAATATCATTTAATTCCCCAACCCCTTGCAGTTGTGTACTTTGATTAAGGATTTTTTCAACTAAGGTTGTGCCAGAGCGGGGCATGCCAACAACAAAAACTGGCGAGAACTCAGAGTCACTACTTGCAGGTGCTTGTTGTTTGCTTTGCGTAATGAGTTTTTGACAAAAGTGCTGGTGTTGGCTTGCTTGATAGTTAAGTTTACCGGCTATCGCTTGCTTACTTAGTGCAAAGTATTTAAATGCATTTTTGTAGTCATTAAGGTGCTCATAATTAAGGGCAAGACTATGAAAATACACTTGCTGTTCAACAATGTTTTTTTCTTTATCCGCCAAGGCTTGTAGTTTTTGGATATGTTGCTCAGCATCTATAACAGTATTAAGTTCAGCCTGCGAATAGTGGGCTTGATAAAAGCTAGGTTGCTTTGTGGTTAGTTGCTGAAGCAAGCTTTTAGCTTCATCGAACAGTCCGTGAATTTTATAACACACCGCTAAATTATAGCTAATTTGTGGGTTATCTTTATTGCGCTGGTAGGCTGCTTGTTGGAAGCTAAGAGCGTCGTCATAATGCCCTAAACGGGTCGCAATGTTGGCTAATGTATCAAAGTCTGCGCCACTAAAACCAGCTGTTTGTATAGCGCTTTGATAATGCACAGCTGCATTACTTACTTTGCCTAACAGTACGTATAACTTGGCAAGTGCTAAATGATAAACAGCAAAAGGGGCTAGGCTTAGCGCTTTTTCAAGGAGCTTAATCGCTTTGTTGATATCGCCAGCTGCGGTGTTGACTTCGCTTAGTAAAAAGTAACAAACATGGTCTTCAGGATTTTGTTTTAGGCGCTGCACAAGTAAGTGATGTGCATCGGTCAGTTGTTTGTTGTTTAACAACTGTTGGATATGAGCGCGAAGCGCTTGTTGGGTATCATTTAGCATAAGCGCATAGTATACCAATTAATTATTTTCAGGTATTAAAAAGCCCTGCCTAAAGGTGGCAAGGCTTTTATGGGTATGTTTAATTACAGCTCAAAGTTGTAGCTAAACTTCATACCGATAGTACGAGGCGCTGTGGTGTAGTGACCATAAACACGCTGTAGCTCAGGTAGTTCTTTGTTTAGCTCAGCATATTGTGACATACCTGCCCAAGACTTATCACGACGTACAGAAGTGAATGCATATTTATCGAATAAATTGTCTACGTAAAGCGTTGCAGACCACATATCACCAGTAATTTTGGCAGATAAGTTACTTAGTGCATAACCAGGTAATACTTCGCCGTCTGCTTTTAGGCCTACTTTGGTGATCACATCGCTTTGCGCTGTGATACCGTAGTTTACACTTAATAACTTATCACCTAAGACATCTTGCTCGTAACGAAGACCAAACGAGAATTGATGCTCAGGAGCGCCCGGTAAACGGTCGCCTTTAGCACCATCATAGTAGCTTTGGTACTGCGCTAAGTCATCGCCTAACACACCAAATAAGTAAGGTGCATCTTCGGTCAATTCAGCCTTTGCATACGCGTATGTCGCATATGCAGCCCAGTTATCACCAATCATTGCGCGAGTAGAAAGCTCAACACCTTTCGAATTAGCAGAGCCTGCGTTCGAGGTAATTAACTCTTGACCATTTACAGTGCTGCTACCTACTTGCGCATCTTTCCAATCAACATTAAATAGTGCAGCATTGAAGTGTAGGCGGTTACGTAACCATGATGACTTAAAGCCTAGCTCGTAGTTGACTGTTGTATCTGGTTTGTAATCTTCTTCGTTTGGCAGGGCACAAACAATTTGTTGCTCAGGTAATACATCAGGGCAAGGAGCAATACCGTTACCACCACCAATACGGAAACCTTCACTCACTGTAAAGTAAGCAAGTACACCATTATCGAATGTATAGTTAGCATTAAACTTAAATAAGTTACCGTTATCACTAGCGCTCACATTTTCCATAACAAGGTTATCTAGTGAATCAAAATCACCAGAATAAAGCGGCGTTGCAGAGCCTGATGTTGTTGATACATCGTATTCGTAAAAACGAGCACCTAAAGTTACATCAAACTGATCAGTGATGCTGTAGCCGATTTCACCAAAAAGTGCTTTTTCAGTGGTTTCGCTATCTGAAATTAGAATGTACTCAAGGTCTTGTTCAACATTTGGAATACCACCACCCCAGTACTCAGTCAGACCCGGCGTGTACTCACGATCATCAGAGTAACTTTCTACTTTGTTGTAGAAGCCGCCTACAATCCAGCTAAAAGCACTATTACTATTTGAAACTAAACGAAGTTCTTGCGTAAATGTATCGCGATCTGAGGTATCGTGCGTGTAGCCAACAAAAGAAGGGAAGTCGGCATAACCTGACCAAATATCGTAAAGTAGATCAGTTTGATCGCGTTGACCAGACTGCTCATAGCTAGACCAACCAGATGCAGATACCAGCTCAGCAAAACCAAGATCTGCTTTTACTTCTAAACTTAATAAATCATTTTCTTCTTCACCAGGCTCAAGTACACGAGCTACGTTTTCGTACTTTCCTGGGACACCTTGTAGTGCACTACTATCAGCAAGTGAGCCGTATTGCGATGTCGAGTTACCGCCATTTTCTTGCTTTTGATAGAAGTAGTTAAGCGTTGCATCAACATCTTCGGTTGCAAGCCAACGCAGTGATAAACGTGCTGTGGTGATTTGCTCATCGTTAACATCGCTTACGCTTTTTAAGTTGGCATTTACATCGCTGCTGTCTGAAAAGTCAGGGTTTGGGTTTGATACACCCGGTTCTTGAACCACGTGAGTGTAGTCAATGTAACCAGGGTTATCGTAATAATTTAAGCTAGCACGAAGCGCTAATTTTTCTTCAATTAGCGGGGTATTGAATACAGCACCAAACTCACCGCCAGTGCCGTCACTTTCGTTAATGCTAAATACATCGCCTGTAATCTTACCTTCGGTGATATCAAGCTCAGGTTGCTTTAGTAAGTAACGAATTGCACCACCTAAAGTACCTGCACCATACAGTGTACCTTGTGGGCCAATTAGCACTTCAACACGGTCAACATCAGTTAAACGTAAGTCGATGCTCAGTGGAATTTCACCAACATAGGTTGCCACTGTGCCACTATCAGAAATACGGTCAGAAGTATTTGTATTCAAACCACGAACGATAATCGGAGAACCTTCACGACCACCTTGATCAGAAATTGTTAAGCCAGGTACCCAGCGTGCGACATCTTCTAAATCGCCAATGTTTTGGTCGCTAATTACATCGCCATTGAGCGCTGTGATATTAAGCGGTGCATCTTGCACAGAGCCTGCACGTCGTGTTGCAGTAATTTGAATAGTTTCAATTGATTTATCAACTTCGATAGCATCTTCTGCAGCAAACGCCATATTGCTATTGATTAAAACTGCAGAAATTGCACTTGCAAGTAGAGCAGGCTTAAAAGTGTTCATGATTGATTCCGACTTAGTTACAGTAAATTTATGCTTAAAAAATAGACATTACTAGTGATTTAAGCTTAAAAATTGATGATTTAGTGAATTTATATCCAATTATAGTGTATTTTTATTCTTATCGTCCATGCGTTATTTGCAATTAAATGCAAAATAATTGAATAAATACTCTGTAAGGGATTAGCTATCGGAATAAGGACAATGAGTACAGCCATTACTACAGCAATGGCCGCGTTTTAAAAAGAACCAGCGGCTAAATACCATGTAGTTGTTTTGCATGGTGTAATCGAGATTTTCTATTAAATTACCTTGAGTAAAATAAGGCTTAGCAAAGGCAAGCTGCTGTTCAAGAGGCTGTTGGTAAAGTTTAGATAAAAATGAATTTATCTTTTTTATAGTGCAGTCTCGGCATAAACACTCTGTTGCTGCCTCATCGAGTGGTAAAATGTTGGGCAGCTCATTACACCAACAGGCATTAATATTGTCGGCCTGGCAGTTAAGCGTTGCTTTGCATTGTGAGCAAGTAAGGGTTGTCATTAAGTAAAAAGATGCTTTGAGATTGAAAAGGTAAGCATAGCAAATGGATAAATTAGACGCATTAGATGAGTTTGCCCGCTTTGGTGATAACCGATTTGAGGCAATCTCAGTAATTACCAGTACTCCAGACACGCAAGGTGGTATCTATACTCTGACGCAAGATGTTTTCTGCCAGGTTTTACAGCGTGTTATAGACGGCGAAATAGATATCGATGAATTAGAACTTTGGGCAAACGTAGTAGAGTCTAGGCAAGACATCGACGAAAGTGCCGTTGAAGGGGCTATTTATGCGCTAAGTAATAACGAGCAAATGGGTGAGTTGAGTACAAGTACGCTAAAGAAGTTATTAGCAGTGACTTTAGGCTGAAAGAATTTTATACCTTTCAGCCTAAGGCATTTACTGCTTGCTATTTATGGTAGCTTAAGCAGGTTTCCACTTCGTTCTTCGAACCTAAGATCACCGCCACACGTTGGTGAATAGCATCAGGTTGAATGTCCATGATGCGCTCAGTGCCTGTTGAGGCAATACCGCCAGCTTGTTCGATTAACATTGCCATTGGGTTTGCTTCGTATAATAAACGTAATTTGTTAGGTTTATTTGGATCTTTCGTGTCGGTTGGGTAAGTAAAAATACCACCTCGGCATAATACACGGTGCACATCACCCACCATTGCCGCAATCCAGCGCATGTTGAAGTTACGGCCACGTGGGCCTGTATCACCAGCAATTAAGTCATTGATGTAATTTTGCATTGCTGGTTGCCAATGGCGTTGGTTTGAAGCATTGATTGCAAATTCGCTAGTCTCTTCAGGTACGGTTGCAAAATCTTGCGTTAATAAGAAGGTACCGTGCGTTTTATCTAAGGTGAAAAAGCGTGTGCCTTTGCCGGTTGTTAACGCCAGCACGGTTGATGGGCCATATAATACATAACCCGCTGCAACTTGGTTTTTACCCGGTTGCATAAAAATACTAGGATCAGCCGGATCTGAACCTTCAGGCGCCGCCATAATTGAGAAAATCGTACCAACGAGTGAGTTGATATCAGTATTTGATGAGCCATCAAGTGGGTCGAATGCAACAATGTAGTTGGCATCTGGATTACCCGCAACGGTGAAATCTTCTTCTTCAGAGGCAATGGCTTTTACGTAGCCCGATTCTAATAAAATATCTTTTAAAAGTTGGTTAGTTAGAACGTCGAGTTTTTTCTGTGTTTCACCCTGAATGTTTTCGTCTAGAGTTGAGCCTAATACGCCAGATAGGGCGCCTTGACCAACACGAAATGAAATTTCTTTACATGCCGCAAGTACCGTTCTGATCAATGAGATCAGTTCACGAGGGCAACCATCTTCTAACAATACCGGTGGGAGTCTACGCATTCTATTTTCCTGATAACGTTGTAGCCAGACATTTTTAGTGTGAGAGAGAATGTCTTAGCAAGCGCTGAATTTCGTCTTAAATAGCTGATTTTTCTTGGCGGTACTTTATACTGCTTAATACCTATACAGTATTTAAAACGCGAATAACAAAGATAAGATTATGCAAAAAATACCATTACTACGATATCTGCTCTTAGCTGTGCTACTTACTATGATAACTCAAGCACACGCAGCAATTAAGTCTATAAATGATTTTACTGAAAAAATGACTCATTTTTCAGGCTATTTTTCATTTTACTACGACACAGAAAACGGCAAATTGTATCTTGAGGTGGATAAACTCGAGCAACAATTTTTATTACAACAAAGCTTACCTTACGGTGTTGGTTCAAATGATATTGGCTTAGATCGCGGTCAGTTAGGCGATACTCACTTAGTTCAATTTGAGCGTTTTGGCGATAAAGTGATGTTAAGAGCTATTAATACTTATTACCGTGCTAATACTAATAACCTTGCGGAACAACAAAGTATTAAAGAGGCGTTCGCATCAAGTATTTTAGCGGGCTTTAGTGTTGTAGCTCAGTCAGACACTGCAGTACTTGTGGATTACACCCCTTATTTATTAAGCGATGTTCATGGTGTAAGCCGTCGTTTATCAGCAACCGGGCAGGGAAGTTTTAACTTAGATAGCAACCGCAGTGCGGTATATTTAGCACGCTCAAAAGCGTTTGAAAAAAATACTGAATTAGAAGCCGTGCTTACTTTTCAAGGTAATAACCCAGGAAAGTATGTACGCCAAGTGAGTGCAGACCCTTATGCACTGACAGTGCATATGCATCACTCATTAATTGAGTTACCGGACGATAACTACACCCCTCGCAAATTCCACCCCCAAGCAGGTTTTTGGAGCATTGAGCACAAAGATTATGCGGCAGCGCTGGGTGAGTCTATGTATGTGCGTTACATCCCGCGTCATCGTTTAGCGAAAAAAGATCCGAGCCTGCCAATCAGCGAGCCCGTTGAGCCGATTGTTTATTACTTAGATCCGGGTGTCCCAGAGCCAGTTAAAACAGCGTTACTTGATGGTGCTAAATGGTGGAATGATGCCTTTAATGCAGCAGGTTATAAGAACGCATTTATTGTTAAAGTGCTCCCTGATGATGCAGACCCTATGGATATCCGCTACAACGTAATTCAATGGGTGCACCGTGCAACCCGTGGTTGGTCGTATGGCAGCTCAGTGATTGACCCTCGAACAGGTGAAATCATCAAAGGTCATGTGACACTGGGTTCACTGCGTGTTCGTCAAGACATCCTAATTGCAGAAGCATTAGCTGCCCCATATTTTGAAGGCAATGAAGTGGCTAAGCGCTTACAAGCCATGGCACTTGACCGTATTCGTCAATTAAGCGCCCATGAAGTCGGGCATACTTTAGGTATTTCGCATAACTTTGCAGCGTCAGTGGCAGACAGAGCCTCTGTGATGGATTATCCACACCCACTACTGAGCTTTAATGAGCAAGGTAAATTAGATGTAAGTCGAGGCTATGCTACTGGCATGGGCGTGTGGGATACCCAAGTGGTCAAATACGGTTATAGCGACTTCACCAATCAAGATGAAGCACAGCAATTGGCCGCAATTTTAGCTGAAAACAAAAGCAAAGGGCTGGAATTTATCTCAGACAGTGATGCCCGCGCTCAAGGTGGTGCTCACCCAACAGGGCATTTATGGGATAACGGCAGTTCACCAAGTGATGAGCTAATGCGTGTACTTGATGTTCGAAAACAAGCGCTGACGAGCTTTGGTATCGAAAACATCAAAACAGGCACTGCTTTATCGCAATTAGAAGAAATGCTGGTGCCACTTTATTTGTTCCATCGCTATCAAGTAGAAGCTGCGGTTAAACTAATTGCTGGTGTGAATTACGAATATGAAGTACGTGACGGCTCGCAACCAAAAGGGGCACAGGTTGTGGCAAAGCAAACGCAACAAGCAGCAGTAGATGCACTCCTTGCAACGCTAAAAGCCGAAAACCTTGTTTTACCTGAGTCAGTATTAGCGCTTATTCCACCAAAAGCGTATGGTGAATCTAAATCACGCGAAAGTATTGTTGGTCGCACAGGACTCACGCTTGATGCGATGGCGCTGCCTGAGGTTGCTGCAGCACATAGCTTGAGCCTACTTTTTAATAGCCAACGCATTAACCGTTTAGCACAGCAGCAAGCACGAAGCGATGCATTTTATGGTTTAGATGCGCTATTAGCACAAACTTATCAGCAAGTTTTTGAGCAAAAAATTGCTTCAGGGATGGCAGGTAAAATTAGCCAACGTGTGCAGCTTTTAACGGCGAAACAGTTTGCTGACTTAGTGGCAAGCAATGAGGTGGCACCCGAAGTACAAGCACAGCTTCGTTACTACTTAGCTAAACTTGCAAAGAGTTACCAACAAGAATCAATGCTAGGCAGTGCATCCGTTGGTAATAGTGCATTTAAGCAATACTTAAGCGAGCAAATCAGCTTGTTTTTAGAAAGCGGTGAATGGCCTGCAAACTTTAAAGTGTTGCCAATGCCACCGGGCTCACCAATTTAATCCACCTTTCTTTTAAGACGCCTAGCATAGCTAGGCGTTTTACTTGCATAAAATTGGATATTTGCTAATCTAGCGGCCTTCCTTTTTTGTCTTTTTGAGGTGTATATGGCGTTCTTTTCTCGCTCGTTGTTAGCAGCGGCCATTACATTCTCTAGCTTTTCCAGCTACGCAACCCTAGAAAAAAAACAATGCGATGTAGAGCTAAGCCATGGCTTAATAATCACTGATGATGTCATTCGTATTGTTGATAAAGGTCAAACTCGCGTACAGATCAATAACGATAACCAATTGTTTATAAGAGGTTATTGGGTTGATTTAAGCCCAGATGAAAGCAAAGTTGTAGAGCAGTTCAGCCGCGGTATCAGGCAAACAGTCCCTGAACTTGTTGACTTGGCGACCGATGGTGTAAACCTTGGCTTAAGTGCCATCGAGCAAGTTGTTGAGGGCATGTCAGACAAAGAGCCCGAAGTACTAAAAACTCAGCTGCAATATGTTGAGCGTGCGCTGATGGATAAATTTAAGCGTGGTGATGACTTTTTCTTTATTGCTCCGCAGTCGCTGTCGAAAATAGATGACTTTTTTACCAAAGAAATCAGCCAAAAAATTCACTCTGCAGTGCATGGCTCACTTGGCGCTATTTTAGTCTCGTTAGGCGATGCTTTTAAATCGCGCGAAGGTAACATCGAAGACCGTATCAATGATATGGGGCAGCGTATGGATATCATCTCAAAAGAAATTGATAAATCACTACAAAAGAAAGCAGAGCAATTAGAGATGAAAGCCTCTGAGTATTGTGAGTGTTTGAACTCATTAGATGTCACCGAATCACGATTACAACAAATGGTGCCGGGGATGGCCGATTTTGATTTGGTACAAATAAAATCTTAATGCGAATTTAAAACGAAAAAGCCCAGCAGTTGCTGGGCTTTTTCGTTTTTACTTGTTTGAATTAACTGAATTTAGCGGTTTCAGTTTCTAAATTGCTAGTAAGGCCTTTGATCAAATCGGTTGCTGTATGAGCCTGATTTGATACATCAGCCGTTTGTGAAGCCGTGTCTGAGATAGTCACGATACGTTTGGCAGTGTCTTCACCTGCATCAAGCTGCTCTTTTGCAGCAATAGCTATCTGATGGCTCATTTGCGCGATGGCGCTGAGTGAACTGGCAACGCGTTTTAGTTCTTCATTGGCTTTAGTCGACTTTTCAACGGTTTGTTCACTGGTACTAATACTAAGCGAAACAGATGATTTGGCATCTTGGGTTGCAGCTTGTAGTTTGCCAATCATATTGCGGATTTCTTCAGTACTGGTTTGTGTGCGCTGAGCAAGCCCACGAACTTCATCAGCAACAACAGCAAAGCCTCGTCCTTGCTCACCTGCACGGGCAGCTTCTATCGCTGCGTTAAGCGCAAGTAAGTTCGTTTGTTCGGCAATACCTTGAATAACACTCAGCACATTTGCGATGTTATTTACCTCATCATCTAGCACTTGAATATTATTACCAGCGCTGTCAATTTGCTGCTCTAAAAGCGCGATGGTATCAGCAGCCTCGCTGGTTAAGTGGCTGGCACTTTGACCTTGTTGCTCAGCTTCTTGCACTGAGTAAGCGGCTTGTTCAGCATGTTCAACAACGGTTTGCGCTGAGGCTGTTAACTCGGTAATAGCTGAAGCAACCATTTGAGTTTCTTCGTTTAGGCTACGAGTGAGTTTGTCGAGCTCAACAGAGCGAGATTCGTTATCAACACTTTGATTTTTTAAGCTATCTGTAACGCCTTTAATGCCACCAACAACGCCACGCAACCCTTGCTGCATATAATGCATGGCAGCAATAATGCTCTCAGGTGGGGCATCTTGGCGAATATGTGAGTTTAAGTTGCCGCGAGAGACGTTTTTAACAATACCGATTACTTCATCAATTTCGCCGCCTAAGGCATTAGTGAGCGATGAGCCAAAGCGAGCAATAGCAAAGGTCAGTGCAATGGCAATAAGCATAGATAAGCCCAGCAACCACTTTGCAGTATTCCAATAACGTTCATCAACTTCTTTGGCGCTAATGCCTGTACCAACATACCAACCAAACAGCGGTGTTTTTTGTACTACAGAGGTTAAATCAACGGTTTCACCATCTCGCACTGAATCCCAGTGATAGGTGATGATTTTATTGGTCGTGTTACCCACGAGATTTTCGACCATACGGCCGATGCTGTTGCCGCTGGCATCTTTAAAATCGTTAAAGCTGGTGCCGTGTAGCTCTGGATCGTGCGGAGTAGCAACAAAATCTAAGTTGTTGTCGACGACGTAGACATATTCTGAGTCGTGGTATTTATTTTCTCGAAGCACCTGAATAGCGAGCTTCTTTGCTTGTGCTTCTTCGAGTTGATTGCTTTTAACCATCAACTCAAATTGCTCAACAATATTGGTGGTGCTCTTCATGAGCTGGTTGATACGCGCGATGTTGTCGCTTTCGCTAGCATGGCGTAAAGATTGTAAGCCAAGTAACGCTATCGCAGATAACGCAATAAACATAGCGATAGCAAATAAGGTGATTTTTGTTTTTAAAGCTAATCCTGATAACACAGTCAGCCTCCTTTATTATTTCCCCTGTTAACTTTTACCACGTTTGTCTGGTTTTATTAAGGAAAAATGACAGCGTTATCATGACTTTTGCTCAAGTACCTATTTAGAGCTTCAGTTCGGCTTCTGTAAGGGCACGATATTCACCGCTTGCAAGGCTTTCGTCGAGGGTGATGTCAGCTATTTTTTCACGATGTAATTCAACAACTTTATTACCTACAGCAGCAAGCATTCGCTTAACTTGATGGTATTTACCTTCGCAAATTGAAAGGCGTAAGCTGTAGCTTGCAAGTTTTTCAACAATCGCAGGGCGAGTTAGCTCTTTTTCGTTGTGCAATTGCACCCCTTGCTCTAACGCTGCAATGGCTTCTTCATCGATAGGTTCTTGAGTTTCAACTAAATATGTTTTGAATTTGTTATGCTTTGGTGCAGTAATTTTGTGTGACCAGTCGCCGTCATTAGTGATGATCACTAACCCTGTGGTATCGATATCTAAACGGCCTGCAACATGAAAGTCGCTCATATTTGGTTCATCAAGTAAATCGAATACAGTCGGGTGAAGGTCATCTTTATTGGCACATACATAGCCAGCTGGCTTATGGAGCATGAAGTAGCGCTTACCTAAAAATACCAGTGGCTCGCCTTGCCAGCGCACATCGTCATCTTGGTTGATTGAATAATCAAATGAGGTGATCACCTCGCCATTAACAGTGGCGTATTTACGTTTGATACCTGCTTTGGTTTTGCTGCGAGGTAACTCGGCAATATGGCTAATAAATTTATCTAAACGGCATGGAAATTTCATTGGGATCACATTTTTAGTCGGCTACAATGGCGGCGAGTATAGCGGATACTAGTTACCTATGACAGTACAGCAAGGACAAATATTACAGCATTACCAAGCGCAAATAGCCAAAGGTGATTTGCAAGAAGACCGTGCCCAGCGCACAGCGATAAATGCTCTTGATAATCTAGCCACAGAATTAGCTGCACCAAGCCATTGGTGGCAAAGCGCTAAGCCAATAAAAGGGGTTTACTTATATGGTCCAGTAGGGCGTGGTAAATCTATGTTAATGGACGTGTTTTTCAAGCTTGTTAACATTGAAGCTAAGCAGCGTTTGCACTTTCATCATTTTATGAAGCAAGTGCATGAGCGCTTAACTCAGCTGCAAGGGCAGAAAAATCCGCTGACTGTGATTGCTAAAGAGTGGGCAGAGCACATTCGCTTGATTTGTTTTGATGAGTTTTTTGTTTCTGATATTGGTGATGCCATGATCTTGGGTGGCTTATTCAAAGCCCTGTTTGAGCAGCAAGTAGTGTTAGTCGCGACCTCAAACTGCCAACCGGAGCAGTTATATCGCAACGGTTTACAGCGAGCACGATTTATACCCACTATCGATTTATTAAATGAGCATTGCCATGTTTTAAGTGTTGAAGGCGACACAGATCATCGCTTTCGCTTTGGCAAACAAACCGCACATTATTTTATTAATAACAAAGAGGCGCTAACAGAGCGCTTTTTAGAGCACGAGCAAGCTATACAAAAGCAAACAACGATAGCGATTTGCCACCGCGAGCTTAGTTGTGTAATGCAAGCTCAAGACGCCATTATGTTTGATTTTATGATGCTTTGCTCAGGACCTAGAAGTACCGCGGATTATATTTATTTGGCAGAGCGTTTTCAGCGGGTGTATTTACTCAATGTGCCAGTAATGGGGCGTGGAGCAACAGGCAAACAAATTGTGCATGGCATTGAAGATAGTTATCAGCGAGAAAAGCAGGATTTACAAGAACACTTTTTAGATGATGAAGCGCGGCGCTTTATTGCTTTGGTTGATGAGTTTTATGATCGCAGCCGATTACTGGTGATTTCGGCCGATGTGGGTATTAGCGATTTATATCAAGGCCAAAAACTGGCATTTGAATATGCACGTACCGAGTCTCGATTAGTTGAGATGCAAAGCTGGAAAAGATAAAAGGCGCAATGAAATGCGCCTTTGTTGTCAGCCTAGCTGGGGATCTTCATATGAAACGGTTAAAAGCTATATTGAGCACCTACATACACGTAGCGACCAGCACCACCGCCGTATGCGCTGTAGTAGTTACCACGGCCATATGGATAAAAGTCACCTTTATTATCAAATACGTTATTCACACCACCGAATACGCGCAATTGGCTCTGTTCACCAAGTGACATGGTGTAAGACGCTGAAAGGCTGTGCTTTAAGAACGAACCATAATCTTGGTAGGCAAGTTTTTCTGGATTACTGATACAAGTATCTTCACCAGCCTCACAGCGGGCATCATTTTCGGCAATATACTCTTGATAATCTTCTTCAAGACTCTGGCTTGCTTTAAACGAGCCTAAGTAATTTGTACGCCAGCGAATACGTAAGTTATCGTTACGCCATGTCAGTGACATTGAGGCTTTATCTTTGCTGCTGCCGTAACCTGCGTAGTGACTGGTTACTAAGCTGCCATCAAGGCCTTCATAAGTTTGCGAGTTTTCGATTACATGGTTGTAATCTAGTTTAAATGACAACTGACCTAGGTTATCTAAGTCTAATTTGTACTGTGCAACCACATCATAACCACGTGCAGTTAGCTCATCGAGGTTATATTGACGCTGAAGAATTTTGATAATGTTACCTTCGCTATTACGGGTAATATCATTACAAAATACGTTGTCTTCACCCCATGCTGCTTCTGAGTCGTAACATTCACGCATGATGTTTTCATTGCTGATCTGCGAAATCGCATCAACAATAGCAATATCGTAGTAATCAACAGCAAGATTAAAGTTTTCTAAAAAGGCAGGAGCTACTGTCACACCAAAGGTATAAGTATCAGCAGTTTCTTCTTTTAGATTTTCGTTGCCTGCCCCTGGAGAGTAACTGTTGTTCTCATCGCTAAATTCAAAGTTAGGATCAGCAGCAAGTTGCGCAGCTAACGTAGGTTCTTTGCGGCAGTTATCGTGACCTGCTTTAGTTGATGTTGCTGTTAAACCGTCACAAATATCATCATAGCTGTCGTAATCGCCACGCGGTGGTGACATAAGCTCAGTGATTGTGGGAGCACGTTGAGCGCGAGCGTAGTTTGCTCTAAATGCATAGCCTTCGATTGGTTCCCAAAATACACCTAGCTTGTAGCTGGCAACAGTGTTGACGTTTTCCATGCTGTAGTTAGCTAATCGTAATGAAGTTTCTGCACTTAAATTTTTTGCTAAAGGAGCATCTTTTAAAAGTGGGATCGCAAGCTCTGCAAAGGCTTCATAGACCTCAACTTCACCATAAAAATTTGGTACATAGTTGAAGGTAATACCGCCTGCCTTCATGTCGTCGCTGGTTGATAGGTCTTGGCTGTCTTTACGGTATTCGCCACCAAATACTGCGGATACTGAGCCTGCTGGTAATTCAAATAAATCACCCGCAACGTAGCCAACCACACCGTATTGTTTTATTTCGGTATCAATAATTGGGTTGGTACGGATCCAAGCAGCCATCTCTTCGGTGATAGATCCCTCACCAAATAAGTTAATTGGCACACAGCCTTCAGCACGAGCTGCTTCATCAATACATTGAATGGTGCCATCCGCTAATTCTTCTGCTTGCAAAGCTTGATTAAGTTTTACAGTATTTAATTCATTGCTACGAATTTGGTGTTGGGTAAAACGACCATAACTTGCAGATACATCCCAGTCCCACTCATCGTTAAATAATGTGCCTTGGAGACCTGCCCAACTACGAATCGTTTTACGGGTATTATCGGTGCTGATATTCCCCACTTCACTGAAGCGGCGATCCCAATAAATACGATCTTTGTATGGGTTAGCATCGAGGATTTCTTGCGGAACATATGGGTTGTCGATAGGGATGTAACCCGGTGCTACATCTGCAAGGGGCTCGCCAGTGGTCGGGTCGTAACGCGGTACATACGCACCTTCGTATTCATCTTCAGGCGACTTATTGTTAAAAGAACCACTTTCACTGTATTGAACTTGCGCGTAGAACATCACATCGTCAGTTAAATCGTAATCAATTTTAACTGCAGCAGATACGTTATCGCTTGGTACATCAAGCATCACGTATTGATTTGAATTCACACCGTAAATTTCTTCGTTGCCTTTCCAGTCATCACGTAGAGTTTGGCCGTCATACCAAAATTGTGTGTCGTTACGGCTGTTTTCTAAGAACACACCGCCAGGAATACCGTCACTTTTGCTTACCCAATCAGCTTGTGTGATGTCACGCATACATTGATCGCCATCTGCTGTTTGCATTACATTACACATGCGATCTGGATCGTAATCGTAACTATCTTCGATTTGTGCGCGTTTACGATCGTAAAAAGTCATACCGAAATCACGGTCCCAGTTGGCACTGAAATAGGCGTAACCGCGATCTTCAGCAAACGAGGTACCGTAGTTTAAATCAAGGGTAAATTCTTTACCGCCGCCATCGGTGGTTTCACCTGTGTTCGCTTTAAAATCAAAGCCTTCTTTTTTGGATTGGGTGATAATATTCACCACACCCGCTACAGCATCGGCACCATAGGTTGCAGATGCACCGCCACTGATTATTTCAACGCGCTCAACCATACCGCTCGGAATGGTATTTAAACTGACATAGTTGCCACTGTAGCTGTTTGAAACAACACGACGACCATCAATCAATGTTAGGGTACGGTTAGCGCCTAAATCTCGAAGCTGTACTGTTGATAAACCGGTCGCTGAAACACTTGATTGGCTGGTGGTATTACCTATGCTCTCACTCAGTGCAGGCATGTTATCAACCAAAATGTCTGATAAGTTGGTTAAACCTGTATCGGCAATGGCTTCGCGGTCCATTGTGACCAGCGGTGTTGGAATTGAAAAACTATCGCGTTTAATACGTGAACCCGTTACAACGATTTTTTCCGGCTCTTCAGTTTGTTCATTAGCTGCTGGAGTGGTGTTGGCAGGGCGGGCAATCTCAGCCTCATTGGCAAATGCATGTTGGCTAAAACCACTGGCAACAGCAAGTGCAATAGCACAAGGTTTGGTTAGTAGATTTCTCACAGGCGTTCCTAGTTGTTTTATTTTTAGTTTTTAGAACCAGAGTGATGCTCTTTTTAAGGGCAGTTAAAATTTACAGTGAGCAACACTCTGGTTGGTCGGTATTGACGTAAAAATTTTTATAGAAATGTGAACCTAACTACAATCTTAGGTGGCTCGTTTATGTCTCTATTTTATATCTATTGAATATCTATTTATTTAAAATCAGCGAGTTAAGAAATGTTCATTGTTAACTGTTTTGCAACGTTAAAGCTGGTGAAAGGGCTGCTTTTACGATAAATTGATAGGGCTTTATACTGCTGTACTTCTAAAATGGGGTTTTATTTAGAGTAAATGGAAACATCTAATCGCGTTTATCAGCTGGGCTCATGTATTGTTAACCCACTCGAAAATAAACTGATCTGCAATGGTAGTGAACAGCTTTTGCAGCCTAAGTTTATTGAGTTGTTAGCTTGCTTAGTTGCGCGTTACCCCGAACCCATCACCCGTGAAGAGCTCATCAATAATGTTTGGGAGGGCAATTTTTACGTGGGTGAAAAAGCCTTAACAAATGCAATTTGGCATTTACGAAAAGCATTTAAGGAACTCGATCCAGAACAAACTTATATAGAGACACTGCGTAAAACGGGTTATCGCGTTTTATTAAAGCCCGAGCCAATAGATACAGCCGATAAAGAAAACCCTGTGGGTTTTAGTATCACTACTGCGCAAATCCGCCAGCTGTTTGTGGCTTTGTGTGTCATTAGCTTGGTTGTGATGTATTGGTTGTTCTCTTCGCCTGCAAAGCAAACTAACTCAAGCTTTGTGTTGCCGCTTAATAGCATCGAAAGCGTGACGGCTAGCCCTGGTCGTGAGATTTATCCTTCAATTTCTGATGATCAGCACTATTTGGTGTATTCATGGCGACAGCTTGGTAAACCAAATAACCTATATTTACGTGATTTACATTTTCCTGAGCACCCAGCAAAGCAATTAACGGACTCACCTTTTACAGAAGGGCGCTCTGTGTTTAGCCCTGATGCAAACACATTATATTATTACCGTATGGCGTCAGATGTTTGTGAAATTGTAAAACTCTCTTTGGTAAATGCCACCAGTGTCGTGCTAGGGGAGTGCAGTAATAACTATGCGCCTGATCTTGATATCAGTAGTGATGGTAAAACCTTGGCCTACATTGTTGATCATACAAGCAAGACAGGTGATTATGTCACTCGTATCAAACTGCTCGATTTACAGGCAAAACAAACAAAAGAAACAGTTATTCCTTGTAATGATGACTGCGAAACTATGTATGAGTCAGTGTCGTTTTCGCCAGATGCACAGCGAGTTGTGGTTACGCGTAATGTTAAAAACAACCAAAAAGCGCTGTTTTTAATAGATGTAAAAACAGGACAAAGCCAACGGCTAACTCATGATTTTGTTGATATTCATGGTGTAGATTGGCATCCGTCTAAAGAGCAATTGGCGTTTAGTGCAGTTGAGGGCGGTAAACGTTATGGCTACTTCTTTGACATTAAGAATCAAACCCTAATCAACACGCAAATTGCGGGCATGAGTTCACCTAATTACAGTAGTGATGGTAGTGTTTATTACCATCAGTGGGATTTAGATAAGGTGATCACGCGTCTGAAAATAGACGAACAAGTGGCTAACTCGCCGTTTTCTATGTTGTCGACCAATTTTAGCTCGCTATTCCCTGAATATAATCAGCAGCAAAATAAACTATTGTATGTGTCCAATGAATCTGGCAGTTCACAGCTTTGGATTGTTAACCCTGATAGCAGCTCGCGAAAGCAGCTTACTGACTTTGCACATAACACGGGGGAAGTTCGTGATCCAACCTGGTCAGCTGATGGACGCTATATTTTGTTTTCATTGTATGACAATGGCAGTACCCGCTTATATATTTATGATTTCAAAGTAGAGCAAAGTCAGCAAATCAAACTGCCATTTAGTCATGCAATTAAACCCAAGTTTAGCGCTGATAGCCAGCATATTTTAGTCTCTGATGGTGACTACTTATATCGTTATGACTTAACAGGTAAAAGCCTAGGTAAAGCTGTTGAAGTGCCAGCGCAGTATGGCGTTGAAACACAATCGGGCGATATTTTATTTACCAACTCGCGCCATGCTATTTGGATAAAACATCATGATACGGGTGTTGAAGAAATGCTGGTGAACGATATTAAGTTGGCGCGCAGTTATGCATGGTTGCTGGTGGCAAAGAACGCGTATCATGAGGGGCGTATTTATTATTATAAAGAACGCTTAGGTGATTACCGGATTAGCTACTACGACTTAGCAAGTAAGCAGCATCATGATTTAATTGCTTTACCGGAGCGAGCTTATAGTCGCTCATCGGGCTTGACCTACATACCCAATGAGCGTTGGCTGGTTTATACAGCGTACTTATCGCCTGAGATAGAAATCAAGCGTTTACCCGCAGCCTATTTACCAAAGTAGTTAACACTTACGGTAGATGTCAGCATCCATATCGTAAATATTAACGCTTAAGCTATACGAGCGGCGGCAGTATGTTCTTAAGCAACTTAGTAATTGCTCACTGAGCATTTGCTTTTGCTCTATAGTTCTGCCTGCCATGATTGATGCGCCGATGTGAATAAAGCCATCTTTGCCTTCACCTAATTCGTAATGCTGGTAAGCAATTGCACGAGTCTTTATGGTCGAAAGCTCAAATAAGCCTGAGTCAAAAACGGCTTGGTGAACTTTTTCAACTAACACTTGTGGCAGAATTGGCAAGTCTTCTGAGTGTTCTATAACAATGTGCGGCATGGGGTCTTCCTTAAAAGCGGTAACTAAAACCGATGTTTGTCTGAAATTGGTTTAACACATCACCATCAAAGTGCCATAGACATTGGTCGTCTTCTGATGTTGGCAATGTGCACGATACGTTACTTGCATTATTTACAATAGTTGCCAGCCAGCGAGTTTCAACATAAACCCGTGCTTGTTCAGTAAATAAATAATCTGCGCCAGCATAAAGGCCAGAGGTAAAATATGTATCAGAGTCGGCAAAGTCAGTGCTGACGTGGTTTGCGCCAATTTGGGCACCAACAAAACCAACTATACGGTCAGCTAATGGCACTTCTACGGCACTTTGAAATAGCAGGTATTGCATCTCGACTTGCTTGTTGGTTTGGTCTTTCATATCAAGCTCGGTTGCTGAATAAAAGAACCCATAGCGAGCATTATCAATGGTTCTATCTAGGCTGACAGTAAAATGGCTGTCATCCTCAAGCTCAATTTTTAGGTTTTCTTCGGTTTGCACCGAGTTAGTAAAGTTTTTGCCGAAACCAGCGCTAATAGAGTAGTCAGCGTGAGCTGTACTACTTAAGAACATTAAACACAGTAAACCAAGCGATTTTTTCATTGTTTAGGTGCTCGTTGTTGAAGATATTTTGAGATAGTATTGAAACATAGCAAGCAAATCGTTGTAAACGGACAACTATCGCTTTTTAATAAGGAACACTAGGATGAAGTTACTAAAATTAGCTGCACTTACTGCGCCACTAATTTTGTTGAGCGGTTGCTCGGATGATGCTGCTTCGGTGAGTTTGGGGTTATTTACGACCAAAGATATTAAAGTGGTATCACAACAAGACCCGCTGATCAGCGGTGTAACTTGTCACATTAGCCATATTGAAGCGAACCTTGATTTTGCTGATCCATCCGATATGTCTATTGCCTGTCGTCAAACAGGCCCCATTACCGCTGACCAATTACAACAAATTGATCGCAGTAAATCGGGCGAAGTGGTATTTAAATCATCGAAAAGTATTTTGTTTAAATCGTTAAAAGTACGTCGTATTTATGATGCGCCAACACGCACACTTTTATATTTGTCTTATTCAACGAAAGAGTCGAGCGGTAGCCATCATCATGCTTTATCAACTGTGCCTCTTTACAATACGGATGCATGGCAATGGGCACAATCACAAGAGTAATTTATGTTAGCGTTATTTAAGTCAGCCCCACTTGTTGATGAGCAAGAGCAGCAGTGGTTAATCGATACCTTTTTATGGGCTGTTGAACACTTTGATAGTGAATATTTTTTAAAACACACACAAATCATTTTACCTAACGGGCAGTTCTTTCCGGATAGGGTGTCGAGCGTCAATGAAATGGCTGAAAAGGTATTTAGCCGAGTTGTTGATTATGCGGGGATGCAGGCGTGGCCAATTAACTTAGTTGCGCCATCTGGGCTTACACCGCAGGTGTTTCCGCATTTTGAATTTCAAGACAATTTACGCGGTAGCGAGGCGAGCTTAATTGTGCCGGCAAATCATCCGGTGAATATCTCGTTTAACCCGAACCAAATCAATCAACCGCAAGATTTAGTGGCAAGTTTTGCTGGTACCTTAGCGACCATTTTGATTCACCATGTGGGTGTCTTACCTCCCGGCGGTAAAGAGTACTTACCGCAAGCAAGCGATGCGTTGGCATGCTATTTAGGCTTTGGGGTGATGATGAGTAATACGGTGTATCAATTTAAAGGTGGCTGCGGCTGCGGTTATAACCCTTATGCCAATCGCCAAGCAGCGCTGACTGAGCCACAAACGCTATTTATGCATGCGCTGGTTACGCATTTTAAAGGGGACAATCAGTCGAAGAAGTTTTTAAAACCCCATTTACGCAGCCAATATAAAAAAGCGCAAAAGCAAATTAAAGCATTGGTGAGTGACAGTGCAAATCCGTTGTTATTAGCATTAGATGAACAAGCAGTAGGGTAATATTGAGTGCAGTATTTAGATGAGTTTTTATTGATAGCCATAGCTCACTTTTTTGCGGTAGCAAGCCCAGGTCCTGACTTTGCAATTGTACTCAAGCAAAGTATTCAACAAGGTCGTAAAAATGCGCTTTGGACCAGTGCTGGGGTTGGTGCGGCTATTTTGCTGCATATTGCTTATTGTGTATTAGGTGTGGCATTAATTCTATCCCAGTCACCTAGCTTATTTATGGCTTTAAAATACCTTGCAGGGGCTTATTTGGCATACTTGGGTGTGCAAGCTTTACGAAGCGCAAAACCTAGCGATAGTAAACAGCAAACCCTTGCCCCTGCTGAGCCTGAATCTGTGTATAAAGCATTTCGACGCGGTTTTTTTACCAATGCCCTTAATCCCAAAGCAACACTGTTTTTTATGTCGTTGTTTACTCTTGTAATAAGCCCTGAAACACCTGTTGTAGTGCAGGCTGGTTATGGCGTGTATATGGCAATGGCGACTTGGCTATGGTTTTCATTTTTATCATTGGTGTTATCAAAAGCATCAGTGCGAGCATTTTTCTTAAAAAGCGGATACTGGTTTGATAGAGGCATTGGCGTGATCTTAATTGCCTTAGCTATTCGCGTTGTTGTGTGAGGTAAGTATGGCGCTATATAACTTTTCATTTGGTTCAAATATGTCATCGAGCAGATTGCTGGCAAGGTTACCTGAAGCAAAGCGGGTAGGCACAGCTATTTTAAAAGGCTATGAACTGACGTTTGATATGGTAAGTACCGACGGCTCTGCAAAGTGTAGCGTGCGCAAAACAGATCAGGCAGATGCCTTGGTATATGGTGTTGTGTATCAGTTAAACGAAGCTGAAAAGTCGATTCTTGATGATATCGAAGGGCCGCGTTATGACTGTGTAGATATCACCGTTGAACTACTAGATGGCGAGCAACTTGCTGCCCATTGTTATATCGCTAACACCTTAGATGAGTCTTTACTGCCATTCGACTGGTATCTTCAGCATGTTCATCGCGGAGCGCTTGAAGCAGGTGTACCAAATCATTACAGTGAAGCAATACTCGCAAGACCAAGTTGCGATGATCCAGATAAAACTCGGGCAGCGAAAGAGTTCGCTATTCACAACAATAAAAATCACCAAGGGATATTATGATATTTCGTAAATTAGCCGTTGCAGCGGCGCTGTTATCGAGCTGTTCGTTTTACAGTTATGCCGATATTGATACTAAAAAAATTGAAAAAGTAATCGAAACGTCAATGGCACGTTTTGACGTACCGGGTATGGCTGTAGCGATTGTTGAAAATGACCAGGTCGTGTTAGCAAAAGGTTTTGGTGTATCTCACCTTGATACCGGTAAAAAAGTAAATAAAGACACCTTATTCGGTATCGCGTCAAACACCAAAGCATTTACCGCAGCAGCGTTAGCTAAATTAATTGATGAAGGTAAGCTTAGCTGGGATGACAAAGTAATTGATCATCTTCCTGAGTTTCGTCTGTATGACCCTTACGTAACACGTGAAATGACCATTCGCGATTTATTAAGCCACCGTAGCGGTTTGGGTTTAGGGCAAGGCGATTTAATGATTTGGCCAGATACTGACAAATCGATTGATGAAATTATCGCAGGGCTAAAATACTTAAAACCGGCGAGTAGTTTTCGCAGTAAATACGCCTATAACAACTTAATGTTTGTCACTGCCGGTGAGGTGGTAGCCCGTGTGTCTGGCATGAGCTGGAATGATTACATCGAGAAAAATATTCTTCAGCCACTTGATATGAAAAACTCACGCGCAGGTTTTTCACGTATTCCTAGTAGCAATAAAAACTGGGCGACGGGTCATATTCCAATGGATGGCCAACTACACCCATTTTTTGTGAACTACCTTGAAGATTTCCGTGGCGCTGGTGCGATTGCATCAAGCGTAAGCGATATGAGCCAATGGCTACGCACGCAGCTTGCACATGGAAAAATGCCAAATGGCCAGCAGTTATTTACTGAAAAGCAACAGCAACAAATGTGGCACCCGCACATTACCTCAATGGCATCAAAAAGTGCTTATGAAGCTTACCACCAACAATTTAGAGGTTATGGTTTAGGCTGGAGCATTGAAGATTTCCACGGCATTAAAAAGCTAGGCCATGGTGGTGGTATTTTAGGTATGGTGTCTCAAGTGACATTATTACCAGAGAAAAACCTCGGTATTGTTATTTTGAGTAACCAGCAAGCATTCAGCGCGCTCTCTGCGGTGACTTACGAAGTATTAGAAGATGCATTAAATCTTGAAGATAAAGACTGGGTTGAAGATCTTGCTAAAAAGCACTTTGAAGGTAAAAAAGAAGCTTACGCAAACGCAAAACCAGAAACACCTGCTGATTATCAAGCGAAACTACCAAACATCAACTACACAGGCACGCTGCACGATAACTGGTATGGTGATGTGGTAATCGAGGAGTTAAATGGTCAGCTACGTATTGATTTTACTCATACAAAGCGTTTGAAAGGTCAGCTTGAGCATTACACAGGCAATACGTTTATTGTGAAGTGGGATGAAAAGTTACTCGAAGCAGATGCTTACATTGAGTTTCAAATGAGCCCAGATAACCGAGTGAGTAGTGCAAAAATGCGCGCTGTCTCAACGGCGGTCACAGACTTTAGTTTTGACTTTAGGAATTTAGATTTACGCGCTAAAAAGTAAACCAAAGTCGCAAAGCCACCATTAGGTGGCTTTGTTATACTGGGGGAAAATAATTCAAGGAGCGTATTATGAGAACGGCAGTTATCTCACATCCATTTTGTCGTAAACATAAAATGATTGAGGATCACCCCGAATGCCCCGCGCGTTTAGATGTGATCACCGACCGCTTGCTAGCAAGTGGTGTTGATATAGCAATTACTCACTTACAAGCTCCTAAAGCCAGCCGCGACGACTTTTTACTTGCTCATGATGAACCTTTGGTAAGCCATGTAGAGCAAACAATTCCCGATGAAGGGCTTGCTGAATTAGACGGCGACACTTGGTTGTGCCCAGATTCAATGAAAGCAATTGAACGAGCCGTTGGTGCTGGATTACTCGCCGTTGATGAAATCCTTGCTGATAAACTGGATGCCGCATTTTGCTCGGTTAGACCACCAGGGCATCATGCAAACCGTAGCACCTCTGCAGGGTTTTGCGTTTTTAATAACCTAGCCATTGCCGTGAAATACGCGCAAAGCAAAGGTGTTAAACGTATCGCTATTTTGGACTTTGATGTACACCACGGTAATGGCACGCAAGATATCTTTTTAGATGATGACAATGTGTTGTTTTGCTCTTTGTTTCAACACCCTTTTTACCCAAATACTGCGGTTGAAAATAACGCGACTTTAGTTAACTCACCGCTGCCAATTGCCAGTGATGGTAATGACTTAAAAGCTGTTTACCTTGAGCAGTGGCTACCAAAACTCAATGAATTTAAACCTGAACTGTTGTTTATTAGTGCAGGTTTTGATGCTCACCTCGAAGATGACATGGCAAGCCTGAAGTTTGTTGAAGACGATTACGCATGGCTAACCACGCAATTAGCTGAATTTTGTCAGCAGCAAGATTGCAAAGGGATTATCTCTTATCTTGAAGGGGGTTATGCTTTATCAGCCCTTGGCCGTAGTGCCGTTGCGCATATTAAAGCGCTGGTGGATGCGCCTTAATCTGCCAGCATCGCAAAGGCTTGCGTTGGTGTAAGCCGAGTAACCTTACTTAAACAGCATACTCCCTCTTGTGCTAGGTGCTCAGTCACTCTATTAGCTAGCTCTATATCAGTTAATGCTTTCACGCTTTCTCCTTGCAAGTTGACATACTGCCCTGTTGCCAAAAGTAGCATCGCTTCTTGTTGCTGCTCTTCACTCAAGCTATATACAAAGTTTTCTATATCGGCTTCGTCTTCAACTAATGCTAATTCATGGTCTGAAAAAATAATCTTAGGAAATGATGAGTGCATTTATTGTCCTGTGTCAAAGTTGCATAGGTTGAAATGATTATAATTGCCAATTCATGTAAGAACTAGGAAAGTCGACTTATGAATCAACCAAGACGACATCAAAAGGTGAGTGATGTCTTTTCGCAAAAGCTGGTATCGTGTCCTGCGCATACGCCTTTGGTCGATGCGGTAAGGTTGATGCATGTTCACAATGTGACGGCGATTTTTATCAAGCATGAGCAGTCTGTTGTTGGTATTTGGACTGAGGCTGATTGTTTGAAAATTGACATCAGCAGCCCGCTCTATAAGAACCTTGCCATTCACGAGGTCATGTCAGCACCTGTTATTACAGTGCCAAATCAATGCTCTGTCAGTGATGCAACCTTGCGTTTTCAACAACATGGCATTCGTCATTTATTGGTGATGGATAGCGAGAATCAGCCTGAAGGTATGTTGAACTTATCTGATATTGTGCATAACCAAGGTTTGGACCACTACTTACAATTTCGGCCTATTCATGAGCAGTATCGCACTGACCTAGAGATAGTTGATGCGCAAACCCCGATAGAAGAGGTTGTGCAACTGATGCGCGCAGGCCGCCTTGATAGTGTACTGGTTTATAACCGCGAGCTTGAACTGCACGGTATTATTACTCAGCGTGATATTGTTGAGCTGATCATTCAAACCGAGTGGCTAAATCCTTGTTGGCAATATGCTAGCTACCCGTTAATTGAAATTGATTGTGAAAGCAGTTTATTTGATGCGTATCGTACTATGACAGAGCGTAATGTGCGTCATTTGGTGGTCAGAGATGATGAAATTTGCGGGGTGATTTCATTTGCTGATTTGATCACAGAGATTGAGTCAGCTTATTGCTGCGAGCTTGAGCGTGCTATTGAGCAGCGTGATATTGCCTTGCAAAAATCACAACGTAACTTGTTTTTAGCAAATAAAATTATTGATGCCTCACTTGATGGCATTATGTTAACCCGTAAAGACGGCACTATTATTCAAGTTAACCCTGCTTTTACTAAACTGACCGGCTTTGCTGAGCATGAGGTAATCGGTAAGCGTCCCAATATTTTAAGCTCTACAAAACATAGCCGTTCGTTTTATCAAAAAATGTGGCATGCCATTGAATACGAAGGGGTCTGGCAAGGGGAGATCTGCAATTGCAAAAAAGATGGTGAAGAGTTTGTAGAGTGGCTCACCATTATCCAAATTAAAGACCCTAACTTTGATGAAGTACTTTATGCGGCAATTTTTAGCGACATTACAGAGCGTAAACGTGCAGAAGAAAAAATTGCCCAGCTTGCCTATTACGATGAGCTAACCGGCCTGCCTAATCGACGCTTATTTCATGACAGACTCTCTATTGCACTGAGTTCTGCCAAACGAAACCATGATCTATTAGCGGTGATGTTTATCGACTTAGACCGCTTCAAAGAGGTTAACGACAGCTTAGGGCATGACGCTGGTGATAACTTATTGCAGCAAGTGGCAGAGCGTATTTTATCAATTCTACCTGAAGGGGATACTCTTGCGCGCTTAGGTGGCGATGAGTTTGTTTTATTATGCGAAGTAAATCGGGTTGAAACACTGCTCAACTTTGCCGAACAAGTATTGCAGCAAGTGAGTATGCCGCTTGCTATTAACGAGCATGTGGTTGCAATTACAGCTTCTATTGGCGCTGCAGTTTACCCTGATGATGGCGTAGATAGTGCTACACTGCTTAAGCATGCAGATATTGCTATGTACCGTGCTAAAGAAGTGGGGCGTAATTCATTTCAATTATTCAAACCTGCGATGAATGCACGCTCTCTAGAGCGATTGGCAATGATGAGCCGATTACAAAACGCTATCGAAAGCGATGAGTTTGAGCTTTATTTCCAACCTAAGCAGGAGTTAAATTCAGGCAAAATTTTAGGGGTAGAGGCTCTCTTACGTTGGCATGAGCCAAACCTTGGGGTGATATCACCCGCTAAATTTATTCCCCTTGCTGAAGAACTAGGCCTAATTGTGAAACTTGATTTATGGGTCATCGAGCAAGCTTGTAAAGAGTTAGAAAAATGGCAGCAACAAGGCATTGAGGCAGGGCGCTTAGCAATTAATATTTCGGCAAATCACTTACGTCAGGGGCAACTAGCATCGAATGTTGAGCGCTTACTTGAGCGTTACGATGTAGACCCATACAAGCTTGAAGTAGAGCTTACTGAAAGCTGTTTTATCAGCCACTTTAGTGAAGCTAAACAAGAGTTACTCGCGCTTAAAAAGCTAGGTGTGCATATTACGTTAGATGACTTTGGCACGGGCTATTCGGCTTTAAGTTACTTAACTAAACTGCCAATTGATACGTTAAAAATAGATGCCAGCTTTATCGCAAAAGTGCCAGATGAATACGGAAATAGTGAAATTGTTACGGCGATTATTAGCCTTGCGAAAAGCTTGAGTATTCATGTTGTCGCAGAAGGGGTAGAGAAGGTAGAGCAGTTAAATTACTTACGTTCACTTAACTGCGATACCATTCAAGGCTATTACTTTTGCCGCCCAATAGCGAAGCAGCAATGGTATGATTTTTATCTCAATACCGAAAAAAGAGCCTAAGCTAGGCTAATTTCGTAAGAAGTGAACTTACGAATATTAATGACGCCAGTATCAAAAATTAAGTACTGGCCTTTAATGCCTTTTAAAATGCCCGATACTTCTGGTGCTTTATCAAAATTGAAAGAACTGATTTTGCTTGGGTATTCACTTACTGGGTAGTCTAGTTCAACTACATCTTCATCGAGCTTTTCAATGGCTGTTGCGCCAAATAGCTCTGCAAGTTCACTTAACTTAGCATCAATTTGTGGGATCAACTCTGCAGCAGCAGCTTTTAAATCAATCGCTTCAGATTGACCTTTTAGCATGTTTCGCCAATTGGTTTTATCAGCAATAAATTCGGCTAAGGCAACCTCAACTAAACCCGATTGAAGACGGGTTTGTACTTTGAAGATAGGCAAAGCTTGCGTCGCACCTTGGTCAATCCAGCGTGTAGGAATTTGAGTATGGCGGGTAATACCTACTTTTAGGCCTGAAGTGTTGGCTAAATACACGTAATGCGGGATCATGCAGTTTTCTTCACCCCACTGTGGCTCACGACAGGTGCCCTTATCAAAGTGGCACGTTTCAGGTTTCATGATACACATGTCACAACTAGCCAGTTTGCGCATACACACAAAACAGTGGCCTTGAGAGTAGCTTTTCTTGGTTTTTTTACCACAGTTACAGCAAAAAATATTGCCTGTGAAAGTCAGCGTGAGCGGCTTACCAATATAGTCATTTAATGAAACTAGCTCATCACCGATAGGTAGTTGATATTCGACAGGAGAGGTCAGTGTCGACTTTAATTTTCTGATCGTACCTTGCATCTTTACATGGCCCCTAAAGATGTTAAAAAGGGCAGTGTAACACGGCCTATTTAAATTGTGAGGCAATAAAGCTTAGATACTCATTAATCGGTACCGCTTTGCTGTAATAATAGCCTTGCCCTTGATCTGCGCCCATCTTGATCAGCATTTTTTCTGTTTCTTGGTCTTCAATGCCTTCGATGGTGATGTTCATATCAAGGTTATGGGCCATATCAATGGCGGTTTTTACCACTACCTGGTTGGTGGTGTTATTCACTAAATCAAGAATAAAGCTCTTATCGACTTTAATCGTGCTAAATGAATAATTTACCAAGTAGTTTAACGACGAGTAACCAGTACCAAAATCATCGAGTACCACCTTGCTACCGAGTTTATTGAGTTCGCTGATAAAGCTGACCATTTCATCATGGTTTTTGATAAGCGCAAACTCAGTTAACTCAAACTTTAACTGATCCGCAGTTATGCCATGTTTCAAAATGGTGTTTTCGACCTTTTCGACAAGCTTAGGGATAGCTAGATTCTTGGCACTTAAATTAACGCTAATGGTATGCTCGCGATAGCCTTGTCGATTTAGCAGGGCAGCAGCTAGGCAAGCCTGATCAATCACCCATAAGCTCAACTCGTTAATTAAACCAGTACGTTCAGCCAATAAAATGAGTTGCTCAATGTCCAGGTATTTACCCGCTGTAGGCCAGCGTAACAATGCCTCTGCGCCACAGATAGCACCGCTGCGTAAATTGATAATGGGCTGTAAGTAAATGGCTAAGGTATTGCTTCGCATTGCTTGTTGTAACTCAGCGGCAAGGCTGACATCCATATCGATATGCGGTGTGTTAAAGTCGATGTTTTGCTGCTTTTGTGACAACCCTAAGTAGCCACGTTGTAGCCAAATATCAAAGCCATCATCACTCACTGGCTCAGTAATGCTATAGCGGTAGTAAAGCTGCAGGTCTAAGCCTGCCACTTTATATTGCTTAGGCAGCTGTTTGCATAAGTTGCTAAGTTCTTGGTTTAGCTCTGCTTGCGATTGAATTTTGGTAGAAATAAAAGCCAGTACACCATTGCCTAAGTCAGCTACTTTTGGACTGTTATCTAACGCTGACTCTAAATTAATAAATTGCCTATTCTTATTAATTTGATGCTCTAAAGATTGAGCCACAGTGATAATTATTTGGCTGCTTTGGCTTGGCTTTAGAATGCTCATTAGGGCATTAAATTGCTCTATTTTCACTAAACAAAGATTAGCGAGTCTTTGCTCCGAGGTAATCGCCATATAGGCTTGTTTGAGCATTGCTTGGTTGAGTAGTTCAGTTTGTTGGGTATGGGTTGCATGATAAAGCGCTTTTTCACGTTGATAACGAACGCGATCTGCCAACGCCATTGCCATGAGCACAATCTCACAGAGAATGGCGACTAAAAATATGTGCCTAACTGCAAAGCTGTAGGGAATAAAGCCAGTTAATTCTAACGGCTGAATTGCCGCGCCTACAATCAATGGCACCCACGACATGACATAAAATTTTGCCCACCGAAAACCACTCACCAACTTTTTGTAAATCATGCAAATACATAGAATGTATAGCGGCACCATGATGGCAAAAAAGATTTTTGAAGAATGGTATTCCAGCATAAAAAAGCTGATAAGACTGAGGCTGAACAGCAGAGCTAAAAAGCTGATACTGAGCTTGTATAGGCGGCAATTGTCTTTATGGTAGCGTAAGAACATAGTGCAAAACGCGACGGTGAAAAATGCAATCGCGTAGTTACTGAACACCACTTGCTCATTAAAAAAGATTTGCCACGATAACGGCCATAAGTAAAAACCAAAGCCGAGCACTGAGCCCATAAGTAACAGTGCTGAGATGATGTAGCCTATATAAATAAGGTAGACGCGGTCACGGATCCCTAAAAATAATACCAAGTTATACAGGGCAGCCATGATCAGCACACCTATGAAGATCCCCCAAATTCCTGATTGCGAACGTAGTAAATCTTGAAACTCTTTTTCACCATAAATATTAATAGGTGTTTTGCTAATACCCACCGTATCTATTTTTATTATGAGGGATGTTTGCTCATAGCCCTGCATTGTAAGCATGCTGTGTGGTGTACTGTACTGAAACAAACTAAGACCAGATACTTTATCACCCAACTCGGTTGTATCTATAAGCTGCCCCTTATCATCAACATGATAAACGCTAAGGTAATCAACCATAGGGTTGTCAAAGTGAATCGCCAGCTCCACAGGCTTTGCTTGGCGGTTTTCTAAATCAAGCTTTAACCAATAATCTTGCGCCGCTAAATCCCACTCAACATCTTTAAAAGGGCGTTGTTTAAGTTTGTCTGGTTCAGCTAAAAACTGCTCGAGAGTCAGCGCTTTACTACTATCTATTCGATAAGCTGTATTACTGTAGATGGGGGCTGTTTTATCTATGGTGTAGCGGGTAGGGCTGGCTAAATGTGCAGCTAGGGTAGCAATGATAAAAAACAAAATTGTCAGAATAAGAAATGAAACAAAGTTATATTTCAGTGCTTTATTATTCAAAATTAGTTCTTTATCTAGGTAAATGTTCTTAACAGTGTAGCATTAAAAAAGCGCAGATAAACTGCGCTTTTTTCAGAATTAGACTGGTTTGACCTTAATTCTGTTCGCGAGCAATTGCACGGTAAGCGATATCAGTACGATATTCCATGCCTTCCCAGCTGATTTGTTCAACCAGTTTATAAGCACGTTGTTGCGCTTCGGTTACTGTGTTGCCAAGTGCCGTAGCACAAAGCACACGACCGCCAGCAGTTACAACGTTTTCGCCATCTTGCTTAGTACCTGCGTGGAATACTTTCTCACCTTCAGGGTAAGTAACTTGCAAGCCGCTGATTGCATCACCTTTCGGGTAGCTATCTGGGTAGCCTTTAGCTGCTAATACAACACCGACTGCTGCACGTGGGTCGAACTCGATTGCTGTTTTATCTAGTTCTTCACGGTTAGCCGCTTCGATAAGTTCAACAAGGTCAGACTTAAGACGAAGCATCATAGGTTGTGTTTCAGGGTCGCCAAAACGACAGTTGTATTCGATTACTTTTGGCGTACCATCAGCGGTGATCATTAAACCTGCGTATAAGAAACCTGTGTAAGGGTGGCCTTCTTTTGCCATACCTTCAACCGTTGGGTTGATCACTTCGTTCATAATACGTTGGTGAATTTCATCAGTCACCACTGGAGCCGGTGAGTATGCACCCATGCCACCAGTGTTTGGACCTTGGTCACCGTTGTAAGCGCGTTTGTGGTCTTGGCTAGTTGCGAATGGCAGTACGTTCTTACCATCAACCATCACGATGAAAGAAGCTTCTTCACCTTCTAAGAACTCTTCGATAACCACGCGGCTACCCGCTTCACCGAAGCTGTTGCCTGCAAGCATATCGCGGATAGCTTCTTCAGCTTCAAGCTCTGTCATCGCAACGATAACGCCTTTACCAGCTGCTAAGCCATCAGCTTTAACAACAATTGGCGCACCTTTTTCTTTTAGGTAAGCAAGTGCAGGGTCGATTTGTTCAAACGTTTGGTAATCAGCTGTTGGAATGTCGTGACGTGCTAAGAAGTCTTTAGTGAATGACTTAGAGCCTTCTAGCTGTGCAGCACCTGCTGTTGGGCCAAAGATAGCTAGACCGTTTTCACGGAAAGTATCAACGACACCTAAAACAAGCGGTACTTCTGGACCAACAATAGTTAACTCAACGTGGTTTTCTTTAGCAAAAGTAACTAAACCTGCTAGGTCTTCAACGTTGATAGCAACGTTTTCAAGTTTTGGCTCTAGTGCAGTACCTGCGTTACCTGGAGCAACGAAAACGGTGTTTACTTTAGTATTTTGTGCAGCCTTAAACGCAAGAGCGTGTTCGCGGCCGCCACTGCCGATGACAAGTACATTCATGGCGTATAATCCTATTTATAGCGGTTTTTTAAACTTCAGCGTCATACGATCACTCTCACCAATCGCTTTGTATTTAGCAGCGTCTTTTTCGTCAAGTGCTAAACGCGGTGGTAGTGTCCACACCCCTTTAGGGTGATCCGCTGTATCAAGAGGGTTTGCATTAATGTCACTGCTTGCCACTAGTTCAAAGCCAGCTTGCTTTGCAATTTCAATTACATAGCTTTGCTTCATATAACCTGATGATTTCTGATCTTCATCGCTGCGCGCTTCAGGTAGGCGGTGTTCAACCACACCTAAAGTGCCGCCTGGTTTAAGTGCTTTATAAAATGCTTTAAACGCACTTAACGCGCCTTCTTTATCTTTACCCATGTACCAGTTGTGTACATTTCTAAATGTTAAGACAAGATCTGCGCTACCCGCTGGTGCAATATCAAGATGTGTTACTGGCGCAAATTCAGTTAGTTTAACTTCACTGAAGCGTGCGTCATCGCTCATCTTTTTCTTAAAACCAGCTAATGAACGTTGGTAATAACCCACGTCAGAATCAGCAGGGAAATGTGCCGCGTAGTAAACACCATGGCCTTTTACAGCTGGCGCAAGGATTTCACTGTACCAACCACCGCCAGGTGCAATTTCAACAACTGTCATGTTTGGCTTAAAGCCAAAGAACTCAAGTGTCTCAACTGGATGGCGATATTTATCACGTGCGCTATTTTTAGCATCACGTTCGCTTGATTGCACAGCTTGTGTAAGCGCTGATTCATGAGAATGGCTTAAAGCCTGTGCTGATGTCAGTGCAAGGCTGGCAACGAGTAACGATTTTACGGCAAATTTCATCATCTGTTCCTTCATTATATGGGTAATTATTATTATTAATCAGAATACGTGAATTTGTGGCAAACAAAAAGGGTTAAGCTATTCGCTTAACCCTTTATGTGATTAGTGGCGGAAATGGCGCATACCTGTAAATACCATTGCCATACCAGCTTCGTCAGCTGCAGCGATAACTTCTTCATCGCGCATTGAACCACCTGGTTGAATAACAGCGGTGATGCCAGCTTCTGCAGCTGCATCAATACCGTCACGGAATGGGAAGAATGCATCCGATGCCATAACTGAACCTTTTACTTCAAGGTTTTCGTCAGCAGCTTTGATACCAGCAATTTTCGCTGAGTAAACGCGGCTCATTTGACCTGCACCTACACCGATAGTCATACCGTCACGTGCATAAACAATTGCGTTAGACTTAACGAATTTAGCTACCTTCCAGCAGAATAATAAATCTTTTAATTCTTGCTCAGTTGGTTGACGCTTAGATACAACTTTAAGGTCGCCTTGTGTAACCATGCCTAGGTCGCGGTCTTGAACTAGAATACCGCCATTAACACGCTTGATGTCGTGACCTGTTGCATTACCCGTCCATTCACCACATTCTAATAAACGTACGTTTTGCTTAGCAGATACGATTTGTGCAGCTGCTTCAGATACTTTAGGTGCAATGATAACTTCAACGAATTGACGAGCAACAATTGCTTCAGCTGTGTCTGCATCAAGCTCTTTGTTGAATGCGATGATGCCACCAAATGCTGATGTAGGGTCAGTTTTGAATGCACGATCATAGGCTTCAAGAATGTTGTCACCAATTGACACACCACAAGGGTTCGCATGTTTTACGATAACACACGCTGGTACGTCGAATTCTTTTACACACTCTAATGCTGCGTCAGTATCAGCAATGTTGTTGTAAGAAAGTGCTTTACCTTGCAATTGAAGCGCAGTCGCAACAGATGCTTCAGTTAAGTCGTTTTCAACATAAAAAGCAGCGTCTTGGTGTGAGTTCTCACCGTAGCGCATATCTTGCTTCTTAGTGAACTGCATGTTGATAGTGCGTGGGAACTTAGTCTCTTCAGCAGCTTCCTCTGTGTAGTCAGGAACCATTTTGCCGAAGTAGTTTGCAATCATGCCATCGTACTGAGCTGTGTGCTCGTAAGCAGCAATAGCTAGATCAAAACGTGTTTTATACGTTGTTGAACCGTTGTTGCTTTGCATTTCGCTGATCACACGGTCGTAATCTTTTGCATTTACCACGATAGTCACGTCTTTATGGTTTTTCGCCGCAGCGCGAACCATAGTTGGACCACCGATATCAATGTTTTCAATCGCATCTTCTAGGCTGCAGTCTTCTTTCGCAACAGTGTTTGCGAAGGGGTATAAGTTAACTACAACGATATCGATAGCAGAGATGTTATTCTCGCTCATTACGTCTTCATCTTGACCGCGACGCGCTAGGATGCCGCCGTGAATTTTTGGATGAAGTGTTTTTACGCGACCATCCATGATCTCAGGGTGACCAGTATGGTCAGATACTTCAGTGACTTTGATGCCGTTATCAGCAAGTAATTTGCAAGTACCGCCAGTTGATAAAATATCCACGCCTTGTGCTTCAAGAGCGCGAGCAAATTCAACGATACCGGTTTTATCTGACACACTTAATAGTGCGCGACGAATTGGACGATGTGTATCCATTGTAGTTTTGATTACCTCAATGTTTGAGCTAGCTTAGAAAGGCGGTATTTTAACTGAATCTGCTTTAAAAAACGACGTTTAAAGCGTGAGGATTTTGCATAGTTTTTAACAGCTATAAAAAAAGCACCCTAAGGTGCTTTTTTCAAATAACTTATTACCAGTTACTATGAAGCTGTAAGCAATTATAACGATGGCTCGTAAAACTGATTACGGATTCAGATATACCCAAGCCTCCTCAAGGTGCAGAATTCAGCGTTTCACAGGTGCTTAATATCAAGGCGTTACTTTGCAAGAATGGCAATCCCTTTTAAGAAGTAACAACGATGAGAGTGAGTGCCTGTGAAACGCCCAAAGGGTTGGTTTAAAAGCGATTTATACTGCGTTATTGATTTTAACAATAGAACCACTATTACTTGCAATCAATGCCTTGCCTAAATCGCTTTTAATTCCAACTGAAACTTGCACCTTGAGGTGGTTTGGGTATAACCAGTATTAGTTCATGCCGTACTTTTTAAGTTTCTTACGTAAAGTACCACGGTTGATACCTAGTAAGATTGCAGCACGAGTTTGGTTACCACGCGTGTACGTCATTACTTCTTCAAGTAATGGTGCTTCTAGCTCAGAAAGAACAAGGTCGTATACGTCTTGTACGTCTTGACCATTAAGTTGCTTTAAGTAGTGATGAACAGCTTTTTTCACTGCATCACGCAACGGCTGTGGTTTCTCGTGTGACTGTACATGAGGGTTTGTGATAAATGGAGAAGTCACGTTTTGTTCGAACATCGTTATATGTCTCTTTCTTTCTTAGTTAGCTGCTAGTGTTTTAAAGTATTCTTCTAATGCGTCGACTTGTGCCTGTGGGTTATCTAACGCATTAAATACTCGCCTAAACTGACCGTCACTGTCATGGGTTTGCAAATACCAAGATACATGCTTTCGAGCGATACGCGCTCCCATTGGCTCCCCGTAAAACTGATGAAGATTGTCTAAATGCTCCATCAAAATGCTACGCACCTCTGCAATTTCAGGTGCTGGCAAATGTTCTCCAGTTCGCAAATAGTGGTCTATCTCCCTAAAAATCCAAGGGCGACCTTGGGCGGCTCGACCAATCATAATGGCATCTGCACCCGTATAATCCAAAACCTGCTTTGCTTTTTCTGGTGAAGTAATATCACCATTGGCAACGACAGGGATAGACACTGAACGTTTAATATCCCTAATTGTGGCGTACTCTGCTTCACCTTTATACATACATGCGCGCGTTCGCCCATGTACTGCCAGTGAAGCAATGCCATAACGTTCAGCTATTCTCGCAATCTCGACACCATTACGGTTATCCTGATCCCATCCGGTACGGATTTTTAAAGTTACAGGGACATCGACAGCATTAACAACGGCATCGAGTATCTCTTGTACTAATTCAGGAAACTGTAATAAGGCAGAGCCTGCGAGTTTCTTATTCACTTTTTTAGCTGGGCACCCCATATTGATATCTATGATCTGTGCACCATTGCTGACATTGAATTGTGCTGCCTGTGCCATAAGCTCAGGATCGGCTCCGGCGATTTGCACCGAACGAATTCCCGACTCACCGCTGTGATCCATACGGTTCATCGATTTTTCAGTTTTCCATACTTTCGGGTTTGACGAGAGCATTTCAGAAACAGCAAGGCCCGCACCTAAGCGACGGCAAAGTTGTCTAAAAGGTCTGTCTGTAATGCCTGCCATTGGCGCGACAATTACATTGTTCTCAAGTTGGTATGAACCGATACGCACTGTTATTCAATTGGCCTCTTTTCAAGGGGCGCTAAGTTTACGGCTTTTTTTACAAAAATCAAAGGCTATAAATTGAACAAAAGTGACTTTTTTTTGCCCTTTTCGTATTGACTTTTGATAACAGTTTGACGGGTAGGTTGATTTGTTTGATATTTGAACAGAAAAATTTTTTACTCACAAAAAAGTGAGAAACTACTAACTGTAAAAATAAGGTAAAGCCTGTTAAATACTGGCTTTACCTATTATGTTTGAGTAAATACTCTAGTGCTATTTAGGCTTTCTTGATGCCGCTGACTCGGGTCCATTCACCCTCAACAGCCACGTCATCAAGTGCTAAAAACGGGGCGTAAACATCGGCTACAGACTGAGCTTGTTCTTCTAAAATGCCTGACATAGCAATTTTACCATTCGGTTTTAAAAGACCTAAAATCACTTCATGTAGTTCACGAAGTGGTTGAGCTAAGATGTTTGCAACCACAATATCGGCTGTAAACTCTGGTTGATCTTCAGGTAAATACACTTCAAGTTTATCTGCAACGCCATTACGTTTTGCATTATCGCGGCTTGCTTCAAGGGCTTGAGGATCTATATCGATACCGATCATACGTTCAGCGCCGAGTTTGATCGCCGCAATTCCTAAAATACCTGAGCCACAACCAAAATCGACCACGGTTTTACCTGTTAAATCTTGGCTTTCTAGCCATTTTAAACAAAGCGCAGTGGTTGCATGGGTACCTGTGCCAAAAGCAAGGCCAGGGTCGAGCAATACATTAACCGCATCAGGATCTGGAATATCGCGCCAGCTTGGGCAGATCCATAAGCGCTCACCGAATTGAATAGGGTGGAAGTTATCCATCCATTCACGTTCCCAATCTTTATCTTCAAGCTGTTCAATTTTATAAACGAGCTTATCGGCGAGTGTTGCTTCAGCATTTAATGTTGCTACTACGCTGTCCATATCGTGGTTAGCGTCATACAGGCCAATCACAGTGGTATCAGCCCATAACTGCACAGTACCAAGTTTTGGCTCATAAATAGGGGTATCTTTGGCATCAACATAGGTGACTGACGCACTGCCAGTGTCCATGAGTAAGTCGCTGATTAATTCTGCGTTGTCTGCATTTGCGTTGATGCGAATTTGGATCCAAGCCATGAATATCTCTCGAATAGAAAAAAGGCCGCAACAGCGGCCTTTTAGTTAATAACGCGATACTAAATTACTTAGCATCTAAGAAGCTTTTTAGTAAGTCAGAGCGAGAAGGGTGACGTAATTTACGTAACGCTTTCGCTTCGATTTGACGAATACGCTCACGTGTTACGTCAAATTGTTTACCTACTTCTTCTAATGTATGGTCAGTGTTCATGTCGATACCGAAACGCATACGTAGTACTTTAGCTTCACGTGCTGTTAAGCCCGCTAGTACATCGTTTGTTGCGCCACGTAGTGATTCCATGGTTGCAGAATCAATAGGTGAGTCGATAGTGGTATCTTCAATGAAGTCACCTAAGTGCGAATCTTCATCATCACCGATTGGTGTTTCCATTGAAATTGGCTCTTTAGCGATTTTAAGTACCTTACGGATCTTGTCTTCAGGCATTAACATACGCTCAGCTAATTCTTCTGGGCTCGGCTCACGACCCATCTCTTGTAGCATTTGACGAGAGATACGGTTTAATTTGTTGATCGTCTCAATCATGTGCACAGGAATACGGATGGTACGTGCTTGGTCAGCAATCGAACGCGTGATTGCTTGACGGATCCACCATGTTGCATAAGTTGAGAACTTATAACCACGGCGGTATTCGAACTTATCAACCGCTTTCATTAGACCAATATTACCTTCTTGGATAAGGTCTAAGAACTGTAAACCACGGTTGGTGTATTTTTTCGCAATTGAAATTACAAGACGTAAGTTCGCTTCAACCATTTCTTTCTTCGCACGGCGAGCTTTCGCTTCACCAATACTCATACGACGGTTGATATCTTTAATTCGTTCGATGCTAAGACCCGTGCTTTCTTCAATTGCACTTAGTTTGCTGATGCAACGAATTATTTCTGGTTTAACTGATTCAAGTGCTACTGAGTATTTCTCGTTTGCAGCAATCTCAAGGTCAATCCAGCTTGTGTCTGTTTCGTTATTTGCAAAGTGCTTGATGAAGTTCTTTTTCGGTAACTTAGCAATTTGTACAGCTTGCTTCATGATGATACGTTCTTGTACACGAACGCGGTCCATCATTTCACGCATGTTGTTAACCATGCGGTCAAACTGTTTTGGCACTAATTTAAATGTTTTAAATAGTTCGCCGATTTCTGCAATAGCTTCAAGTGAATCAGGGTGTGAGCGACCTTTTTCTTCGAACGTTTCGCGTGCTTTGTTATAAAGCTCACGTAAGTTTTCGAAGTGAATACGGGCTTCTTCAGGATCTGGACCTGTGTCGCCATCGCTATCATCATCGCTATCATCATCACTATCTTCGTCATCATCGTCTTCGTCGTCTTCTTCGTCGAGTTGCTCTTCGTTTAACTCAGAACCGATGTGTGTTGCAGAAATTTGTGATTCGTCTTCATTATTAGGATCAAAGAAGCCAGAGATAATATCGCTTAAGCGCATTTCTTCAGCTTCGAATTTGTCCCATTGCTCTAGTAGATAAGTAATTGCTTCAGGGTATTCAGCAACTGAAATCTGTACTTGGTTAATACCTTCCTCAATACGCTTAGCGATAACGATTTCGCCTTCACGCGTAAGAAGTTCAACAGTACCCATTTCACGCATATACATACGTACAGGGTCAGTTGTTCGACCGATCTCTTTTTCTACAGTCGCAAGTGCAGCTGCCGCGGCTTCTGCTGCGTCTTCGTCTGTCGTTGTTTCTTGCATCATTAATTCATCGGCATCAGGTGCGTTTTCGCTTACCTTGATACCCATATCATTAATCATGCTAATGATATCTTCTACCTGATCTGAGTCGATAATGTCTTGTGGAAGGTGATCATTAACTTCTGCAAAAGTTAAATAACCTTGCTCTTTACCTTTTTGAATCAGAAGCTTTAATTGTGACTGAGGAGTTGGATCCATAGAGATTTATTCTTCCACTCTGAAAGTTGATACAACAGGCGCCAGCTCGCTTACTAATTAAGCGACACGAAAACTAACTAGACGCAGTGAATAGCACAGTATAACAGCATTATTCAATTCTGACTAGCTGTTGCTGCCTTTTAACGCTTGCGTCAGTAAGTGGCATTCTAGCCTTTCTTCGCTGCTTAAGCCTTGGGTCTTGTCTTTTATTAATAGGGTCTCTAGTCGATAATTTAAACACTGGTCTTCAATAAATTTAAAAGTATTTTTAAAAACCGTCTCTAAACGATCGTCATTTATTTGGTGCTGCCAAGTTGCTAGTTTCACTAGCGCGTCATATTCAGCGCCATCCCTAAATGACTCTAAAATTTGTGCCGTCGTGATACCTTCACGTTCTAGTGCTAAGTGCTGAATGCGTAAAAATAGCTCAATACCGGCTATTTTCATCTCAGCTAACTCTGGCATATAAGCAATGCTGGTCGCCAAATTTGGGTGTTGCAATAAAATACCAATCGCTTGGCGCATCGGCGTTATTTTAAATTTACGCTCAATCGCATGCTGTTGCTTTGGCGACTTAACGCGATTATTTAATTGCTCTCTTGTTCGACCAATTAAGCGGCCAAGATGTTCCAAAATATTTTCTTGGTAAAAATCACTAGGGATTTTTTCAATTAGTGGCAGGGCATCACTAAGGAGCTTTGCTTTACCTGCGTCTTGAGTAAGGTCTATCTCTTGGCTGAGCTTATTAAACAGCACCTTAGTAAAATCATCCGCTTCGCTTAACCTAGCTTCAAAAGCGTCTTTGCCTTCTTGTTGTACCAGTGAATCAGGGTCTTCACCATCTGGTAAAAACACAAACTTTAACGACTTACCATCACCAAGATAAGGCAGTGCATTTTCTAGTGCACGCCAAGCAGCATCGCGGCCAGCACGGTCACCGTCGTAGCAGCAAATCACTTTATCTGTGGTTCTAAATAAAGTGTGCATATGTTCTGCAGTCGTTGCTGTGCCAAGGGCGGCAACGGCGTATTCGATGCCTTGCTCAGCTAAAGCAACAACATCCATATAACCTTCAACAATTAAAATATGTTCAAGTTTTTTATGTGCTTGCTTGGCTTCGTATAAACCATATAGCTCAAAGCCTTTATGGAAAATACGGGTTTCTGGTGAGTTAAGGTATTTAGGACCTTGATCCGCTTGCATAACACGGCCACCAAAGGCAATCACCCGACCGCGTTTATCGCGAATAGGGAACATGAGTCGATCACGGAAGAAGTCAAATTGGCGACCAGGCGACTTTTCAGAGGCTAGTTTTAGTTCTACAAGCTGCTCTTTTTGTTCTTTGTTGCGGCCAAGTTGCTGGCATAGCGCTTCCCATTCACTTGGCGCATAACCAATCATGAACTTTTTCGCTGTTTCACCGCTTAAACCACGACCCTTAATATAGTCGATAACCGTTTTCGAGTTGGCATGATGCTTTAACTGATGCTGATAAAAGCGAGCAGCATGTAACATTAAATCGTAATCAGAGCGCTTTTGTTCTGCGGTGCGTTGTGGGCCTGAACTTGTGCCTTGTTCGCGAGGTACGTCTAAATTGAGCATACTCGCTAATTCTTCAATAGCATCAACGAACTCTAATTTGTCGTATTCCATGACAAACGAAATTGCATTGCCATTGGCACCACAACCAAAGCAATGGTAAAACTGTTTATCTTGAGAAACGGTAAATGAAGGTGATTTTTCGTTATGGAATGGGCAACAGGCTTGGTAGTCTTTACCTGCTTTTTTAAGGCCAACTCTCGAATCAATTAACTCAACAATATCTGTGCGAGCGAGTAAATCATCAATAAACTGTCGAGGGATCTTTCCGGCCATAGCTGTTGTATTTTCCTGCGCTATCTATGCGTTGTAAAATAAGATTTGAACACAATTACTGTGTTTATGAAAGACTAAAAGCAAGAAACCGAGCACTAGGCTCGGTTTGCTTGAATCATACATCTGTATGTGGGGGTTAGGCAGTTAATCGTTGCTTGATTAAGCCAGAAATCTTACCTAAATCGGCACGACCTTCAGCTTTGCTTTTGATAACTCCCATTACCTTACCCATGTCTTGCATACCCGCTGCGTTTGTATCAGCTATAGCCGAGTCAATAAGAGCAATGATTTCTTCTTCACTCAATTGTTGAGGTAAGAATTCTTCAAGTGCTTTAATCTCACTGGCTTCAATTTCAGCTAAATCTTCACGACCCGCATCAATGTACTGGGTGTAAGAATCGCGACGTTGCTTAACAAGCTTTACTAAAACAGCGGTAATACCGTCGTCGTCAAGCGTAATTTGCTCGTCAATTTCACGTTGCTTGATTGCAGCAAGTACCATGCGGATAGGTTTAAGACGTTCTTTGTCTTTTGCCTTCATCGCATCTTTTTGCGCATCTTTTAGCGTTAATAAAAGGCTCATTTATACAAGACCAAATACTGATTAGTATAATTTAACGCGACGTGCGTTATCGCGAGAAAGCTTCTTCATGTGACGCTTTACTGCAGCAGCTTTTTTACGCTTACGCTCAGCTGTTGGTTTTTCATAGTGCTCGCGACGACGAACTTCTGAAAGGATACCTGCTTTTTCACATGAACGCTTGAAGCGACGAAGTGCTACGTCAAACGGTTCGTTCTCTCTTACTTTAATTACTGGCATTAAAAATTCACCTACCTAAATAATGAGCGTTGCTCAAGTTGATCGAATAACGACCAAGTGGTTCAAAAATGGTGCGGTATTGTAATCCGAAGCAACACCACATGTAAAGAATAATATTAACAGAAACTAGGTTTGCAAAACAGGGTTAATTTGTCTCGCGTTGATATAGTCGACAAATCACTTGTCCGGCAGCTTTTTCTTTTAAAAGCATCCAGTTATCTGGAGTATCTAGGTCGCTTAGTTCGCTTTCGACCTCAACATATATAAGTGCTTGGGCAGATAACCAGTTATTTTTTTCGAGTAAAAAACAACTTTTTTCAGCCAAGTTTTGTCGAAATGGCGGGTCAACAAAAATTAGATCAAATTGTTCGTTTTGCGTGTTTTGTTCTAATAATGAAAGGCTATTGCCTTGTTTTACGACGGCATTATCCAATTTAAGGGTGCTAATGTTTTCTTTTAGTTGGCTAGCGGCGCCTTTATCTAGTTCGAAAAACACAGCATGATCAGCAAAGCGTGATAACGCCTCAAAACCTAAACCGCCGGAACCGGCAAAGCAATCGAGTATCGCTGCGCCTCGGGTATCTTGCATTAGCCAGTTAAATACAGTTTCTTTTATACGGTCTGTGGTTGGGCGCAAGCCTTGCACATCTTTTACGGGTAATTTTCTACCGCGAAATTGCCCACTTATAATACGAATAAAACCATTTGCTGATTTATTGTTCGCTGCTTTTGCTTGGCGGTTAGCTGTTGATTTTTTTCTCATTTAACTCACTAATCATTGGTAACTGACCACTAGCTCAGATAATATTGTATGCAATAGCTAGCGCGTCATTTTTCTACTGCGCTAAAAGTGATAGTATTGCGACCTTAGCGATAGATGGTACCTGTTTATGTTTGGCTAAAAAGCTGAACTGTCACCAAACTATTATTCATGTAAGTTTATCAGATTTTTATAAGTGGTTATTAGCAAGTATGGCAAAAAAAAGTAAATTCCTGTCTTGGTTTGGTTTTGGCAAATCAGATAAGCAACAAGCAGAGCAAGCAGCAAAAGAGGCTGATAACCAGAAGCAAATAGAAGAACAACAGCGAATTGAAGCCGAAAAGGCAGAAGCTGAACGTTTAGAACAAGAACGCATTGCTGCAGAAAAGGCAGAGGCTGAACGCTTAGAACAAGAGCGAATCGCTGCAGAAAAGGCAGAGGCTGAACGTTTAGAGCAAGAGCGTATCGCTGCTGAAAGAGCAGAAGCGGAGCGTTTAGAGCAAGAGCGCATTGCGGCAGAAAAAGCAGAAGCGGAGCGTTTAGAGCAAGAGCGCATTGCTGCAGAAAAGGCAGAAGCTGAGCGTTTAGAGCAAGAACGCATTGCGGCAGAACAAGCAGAAGCTGAACGTTTAGAGCAAGAGCGTATCGCTGCAGAAAAGGCAGAAGCTGAACGTTTAGAACAAGAACGCATTGCTGCTGAAAATGCAGAAGCGGAGCGTTTAGAGCAAGAGCGCATTGCTGCAGAAAAGGCAGAAGCTGAACGTTTAGAGCAAGAACGCATTGCGGCAGAACAAGCAGAAGCTGAACGTTTAGTTCAAGAACAGCAAGCGGCAGAACAACAACGTCAAGAACAACAAGCTCGTCTTGCTGAGCAAGAAGCAGCAATGAAATTAGAGCAAGAGCGTGCTGCAGCAGAACAGGCGCAGCGTGAAGCCGAGCAAGTTGCTGCGCAGAAGGCCGAGGCAGAACGTCTAGAGCAAGAACGTATTGCGGCAGAAAAGGCAGAAGCTGAACGTATAGAACAAGAACGCATTGCTGCAGAGAAGGCCGAGGCAGAACGTCTAGAACAAGAACGTATTGCTGCTGAAAAAGCAGAAGCTGCTCGCTTAGAGCAAGAACGCATTGCTGCTGAACAAGCAGAGGCGGAGCGCTTAGAGCAAGAACGTATCGCGGCAGAAAAGGCAGAAGCTGCTCGCTTAGAGCAAGAACGTATCGCGGCAGAAAAGGCAGAAGCAGAACGTTTAGAACAAGAGCGTATTGCTGCAGAAAAGGCGGAAGCGGAACGTTTAGAACAAGAACGCATTGCTGCAGAAAAGGCAGAAGCAGAGCGTTTAGAGCAAGAGCGCATTGCTGCAGAAAAGGCAGAAGCGGAGCGTTTAGAGCAAGAACGCATTGCTGCAGAGAAGGCAGAAGCTGAGCGTTTAGAGCAAGAGAAAGCTGCTCAAGCCGCTTCTGAAAAACCAAAGAAAGAAGGTTTCTTCGCACGCCTTAAAAAAGGTCTATTAAAAACTCGCGTTAATATTGGTTCAGGCTTTGCGTCTATTTTTAGTGGTAAGAAAATTGACGATGAGTTATTTGAAGAACTAGAAACACAATTACTAACAGCCGATTTAGGTGTTGATACAACAATGAAGTTGATTGATAACCTAACCGATGCCGCTGATCGTAAGCAATTAAAAGATGGCGATGCTTTATATGAGTTAATGAAGCAAGAAATGGCTAGTATGCTTAAAACCGCCGAGCAGCCGCTGGTTGTAAGTGGTGATAAAAAGCCATTTGTTATCTTAATGGTGGGTGTAAATGGGGTAGGTAAAACCACCACGATTGGTAAATTAGCTAAGCAGTTCCAAAACGAAGGTAAGTCAGTAATGCTTGCTGCGGGTGATACGTTCCGCGCTGCAGCGGTTGAGCAGTTACAAGTATGGGGTGAGCGTAATAGCATCCCAGTGATTGCTCAGCATACAGGTGCAGACAGTGCGTCAGTGGTATTTGATGCATTTCAGGCTGCAAAGGCTCGTAATGTTGATGTGTTAATCGCCGATACAGCAGGTCGCTTGCAAAATAAAGATAACCTAATGCAAGAGCTTGAAAAAATTGCCCGTGTAATGAAGAAAATTGACCCAGATGCGCCACATGAAGTTATGCTAACGATTGATGCAGGTACAGGTCAAAACGCAATTAGCCAAGTTAAATTATTTAATGAGTGTGTTGGTTTAACGGGCATTACTTTATCTAAACTAGATGGTACCGCCAAAGGTGGTGTGATTTTCGCCGTTGCAGATAAATTTAATATCCCAATTCGTTACATTGGTGTTGGTGAAGGTATTGATGATTTACGTACCTTTAATAGTAGTGACTTTATTGATGCACTATTTAGCCAAGACGAGGATGACGCATAATTAACTAAAGGGAGCTTGCTCCCTTTTTCGCTGCAAGATGATTGATAACTAAAATGATAAATTTTCAGCAAGTCAGTAAAACATATCCAGGTGGCCATCGTGCCCTTGAAAAAGTCAGCTTTCATATTAAGCCTGGCGAACTGGCCTTTTTAACCGGGCACAGTGGGGCAGGTAAAAGTACACTATTGAAGCTTATCAGCTTGATGGAGCGTCCATCAGCCGGGCAGGTGCTTATTAATGGTGTTGATTTAAATGCTGTTAAATCACGCCAGATCCCTTATGTGCGCCGCGATATTGGTATCATCTTTCAGAATCACCGCTTACTAGAACGTTACTCAGTGTTTGATAATGTTGCCTTACCTTTAATCATTGAAGGTACGCACCATAAGCAAATAGCTAAACGTGTTCACGGTGCGCTTGATAAAGTAGGGTTACTTGATAAAGCTAAGTGTAATCCAGCAACCTTATCAGGTGGTGAGCAGCAGCGTGTTGGTATTGCTCGCGCTATTGTCAATTCACCGCCAATCCTATTAGCCGATGAGCCAACTGGTAACTTAGACCCTGAACTTTCGATGGACATTTTACGTTTATTCGAAGACTTTAATAATCATGGTACAACCGTGCTGATTGCAACCCATGATATTGGTTTAATTGCGCGTATGCGTTATCGCAGTCTAACACTGAAAGATGGCCGTATGATTGACGATCCGTTAGCTGAGGGGGCACTATGAGTTTATTGTTTAAAAGCCGCAACAGCCAAAACGAACGTCAGAAGAAGTCATTTTTAGCAGCGCCTTATTTCTTCTTTATTAATCTTATTCGCCAAGGTGTGCACAGCCTCGGTGAAATGTGGCGAACGCCTTTAGCCTCATTGATGACCATTGCGGTATTGGGATTAAGCTTAACACTGCCAGCGACGCTTTATTTAGTGGTTAAAAATGTCTCGCAAGTGAGCAGTGGCTTTGAAGATGCCGCAGAGATCTCGTTGTTCGTAAAAGAAACTATGAACGAACAGCAAACGCAAACCTTGGTTAAGCGTTTAGCACTCTACCCTGAAGTAGATAAAGTGGAGTTTATATCAAAAGGTGATGCCCTCACTGAATTTAAACAAGTATCAGGATTTGGCCAAGCACTTGAATATTTAGATGCGAACCCGTTACCTGATGTTGTTATTGTTACGCCGACAGCACGATACCGTCAGCCAAATACGGCAAAACAATTATTGCACAAGCTTGAAGCCGAGAGAGAAGTTGATTTTGGTAAACTCGATATTGCTTGGCTTGAGCGATTAAATGCACTTTTAAGTTTATTAAAAGAAAGCGTGATCACCATTGCTCTACTATTATTAACCTCCGTCACCCTGATCATTGGAAATACTATCCGCTTATCAATCATGGATAAGAAAGATGAAATTCAAGTGATGAAGTTAGTTGGGGCGACAAACACCTTTATTCATGCGCCATTTTTATGGACAGGGATTTGGTACGGTATTATTGGTGGTTTGTTCTCTTTTATTTGTGTTGCGTTAATGATGTGGTGGCTTGGTGCTGCTGTAAGTGATGTTGCGGGTGTTTATGAAACCAGCTTTGACTTAATTGGTTTAACACTCACAGAGTTTGGCATTTTAGTCGCTCTTGCAACAGGCTTAGGATTTGTTGGTTCTTATCTATCAGTTAACCGCTACATAAAAGAAATTGAACCCGATAAAGTGTAACAATTCGTTGTTACACTGCTCTTTTAGCGATAAATGGTAGTCGCTGTTAATTTGTCAAAATATCACTCGAAGCTAGAATTCATCGCTTATTCAGCGTGTTAGCGTAGACTAAAAATAGATGCAAAAACCACTTGATTTGAACTTTAAAAAAGTTTTTAATTGAAGTTAGCACTCTCGCTTAAAGAGTGCTAAGATGGTTTCAAATGTTTATCACTGAGGTGAAAAATGAGTAAAGATTTATACGCAATGGCACTTACTGCAGGTCAACAGAGCGCAAGTATGGACGGCTACCTTCAAGCGGTTAGCACTATTCCTATGCTTGATGCAGAGAAAGAAAAGCAGTTGGCGACACGTCTTCAGGAAGAAGGTGATCTTGAAGCTGCGAAGCAACTCATTATGTCGCATCTACGCTTTGTTGCTCATATTGCGAAAAGCTATTCAGGTTATGGCTTACCGCAAGCTGATTTAATTCAGGAAGGTAACATCGGTCTGATGAAAGCGGTAAAACGTTTCGACCCAAGTGTAGGTGTTCGCTTAGTTTCATTCGCAGTACACTGGATCAAAGCTGAAATTCATGAATACGTACTGAAAAACTGGCGTATCGTGAAAGTTGCAACTACAAAAGCGCAACGTAAATTATTCTTCAACCTGCGTAAAAACAAAAAGCGTTTAGGTTGGTTTAACCAAGCTGAGGTTAGCACAGTTGCTAATGAGCTAGGTGTAAGTGAAAAAGAAGTACGTGAGATGGAATCACGTATGAGTGGCCAAGATATGGGCTTTGACTTAACGGGCGACGACAATGACGACGCACCGACAAGCACATACTCGCCAGTACAGTATTTAACAGATGGCAGTGCTGACCTTGCTGATGATATCGAAGAGCAGCAATGGCAAGAACAGTCTCATGCACGTTTATTCAGCGCCTTAAAAACCCTTGATGAACGTTCTCAAGACATCGTAAGTGCACGTTGGTTAGCTGACGATAAAGCAACATTACAAGAGCTTGCTGAGAAATATAACGTTTCAGCAGAGCGTGTTCGTCAGCTAGAAAAAACAGCGATGAAAAAACTGCAATCAGCGATGAGCTAATAGCAATCGCTATAGCAAACCATCTTTAGTAGACTACAAAGCCTCGCAAATGCGGGGCTTTTTGTTTTAAAGGACGCGGTATGTCACAGATTGATTATCAACATGTATTAGATGAAATCACAAAAGAAGTTCAACCATTACTGAGCCAAGGTAAGGTTGCTGATTATATTCCTGCGCTTGCAGAGGTTGAGCCAAACCAGTTTGCCATTGCTATTCATACAGTAGATGGGCAAACCTATTGCGCGGGTGATTGTAGTGCGCGTTTTACAATTCAATCTGTTTCGAAAGTAATGACCTTAACTTTAGCACTTCAGCGTTATGGTGATGAGCTGTGGCAACGAGTCGGTAAAGAGCCTTCAGGCACCGCTTTTAACTCACTTACACAGCTTGAGTTTGAACAAGGCATACCACGCAACCCATTTATTAATGCCGGCGCGATTGTCACCTGTGACGCGTTATATAGCCGTTTATCTGCGCCGATGCACTCTATGCTTGAGTCATTTCGTCAGTTATCAGGAAATGCTCAGGTTGTTATTGATAAGAAAGTGGCAAATTCTGAATATGAGTTTCGTCATCGCAACGCCGCGATGGGGCATCTAATGAAGTCATTCGGCAACTTTAATAATGAAGTAGATGATGTGTTATGGGCTTACTTTAACTTCTGTGCCATAGAGTTAAACTGCGTAGAATTAGCAAAAGCTTACAATTACTTAGCAAACCAAGGTAAAGATGCCAATGGCCAAGAAGTACTCAGTGCAAGGCAAAATAAGCAGTTAAACTCGTTACTGTTTACCAGTGGTTTATACGATGCTGCAGGGGATTTTGGCTACCGTGTTGGTATGCCGGGTAAGTCTGGGGTGTCGGGTACTATTTTAGCTGTGTTACCGAATCAATTTACTGTGGCTGTGTGGGCGCCAAGACTTAACTCGTATGGTAACTCTGTAGCTGGGATAGCGGCTCTTGAGCGTTTATCCCAGAAACTGGATATTTCGATTTTTTAGTCGCGCTTACTGATCCCAGTAAACTTGCTCTAAACAATCTTCACGTTCAGGTAAGCCACGAGATAAACGTGGCGAGTGCTGAACAAGTACTTCATAACTTGCACGGTTAGCGTATTTACTAATTTGTGCAAGCGATGAGTAGGTCATAGCAGGCTGCTGATGCTTCGCTGAGTTTGCCACATTAAGTTTGTGGTAAACGTTTGCTGATAAGTCATGTAGTACCGCGGCCAGAGCACAATCGCCTGCGCCATTGGTATTTTTAATACTATCTGGGCCGCCCATAAACGGTGCTGTGTGGCTGTACGCACGAATAGGGTTTTGGCAGTCGTCTTTACGCATTGCGCGCGAAAATTCATAACGGTTAAAGTCAGCAATCGCGCCTGGTAATAACGGGTATTCTGTTTCACGCTTGAATGAGTCGTCTACGTAACCGGCCATAAACAAGCCTTTTTCGCCAGCCGTGCAAATAACTAAATCAGTCCAATCTAGCGCTTTGTCGGCTGCCAGAAGCGGATCTTCAAAGCCAGTAATCGCAAGGCCTTCCTCTTCGTTCATCGCAAGAATATCAACATGCTCTTTTACAAAGTCAGCCCACCAAGCAGGGTCTTGTTCAATTAGAAACTTAGTACCAAGGGTTAAAACCACAGGGACACCTGCATCATTGGCATATTTCACTGCCTGCATGGTCGCTTCTGTCATGGTTTCATCACCTTGAGTACGCATTAGGTATGCGCTGATCACCAGTGCTGATGAATTCTCAATAAGTGCCTGATCGATTGATTCAGGGCGAAGGTGATTCATAAGCCCCGCGCTGATTGCGAAGGTACGCTCACCGGTCTCGTCAATTAAGGTAAAACAACGACCAATAGGGCCATCTACAGGCTGAAGGTAGTCAAGGTCAACGCGGCTAGAGGTGTTACATAAAAAACGGTATGCATAGCTGCCGATTTTGATATTCTCACTCATTACCCCTAACAGTACTGATCGGTCGTCAGCTAGGGTAGAGTAGTTGTGCATGGTGTTACCTACCGTACCACCGGCAAACTCATAATCGATCATATTGTCGAGTTTTAGTCTGTCGTATAGTGCGTTGGTAATATCGTTATCGATCACTTGCGACATGCCACGGCGCAATTGAAATTCATCTAGGAAAGCTTGATCAACTTTCGCTTCAATATCTACCACAATTTGGTCGATACCCGTAATATAACTACGTTGTAGTCGGTCGGTTGAGTTAAGTTGATTCGTCAGTGGATCTTTGGCTTCCACCGGAAAATAATGTTTATGCCTGCGGCGTCCAGGAAATTTCATTTGCTACCCGTGTTGTAAGCTAAATAAAAAAAGCGCGAGATTATAGCGCAATATGGGTCCATTGAGCCATGAAAAAGCCACTAAATTTTGCGTTAATTTTTAAGTGTAGCAGTATTTATTGCCGACATTTTTCACTAACTAGGTATAATTACTCACAGTTTTACAAGATTTGTGTGATATATGAGCGAACAATTTAGCGACCAATATTGGATGGAAAAAGCATTAAACTACGCTAATGAAGCGGCTGCTATTAATGAAATTCCGGTTGGTGCTGTGCTGGTAAAAGACAATCAACTGATCTCCTATGGTTATAACCGCTCAATTATCGATAACGACCCATCCGCTCATGCTGAAATGATGGCAATCCGCGAAGCAGGTAAAGTACTTAATAACTACCGATTAATCGATTGCACCTTGTATGTTACGTTAGAACCTTGTTCTATGTGCGCAGGTCTGTTGGTACATAGCCGTATTAAGCGATTGGTATTTGGTGCTAAAGATGCCAAAACGGGATCGGCAGGATCAATTATGAATCTGCTGCAAGAACCTAGGCTTAATCATCAAGTTGAAGTAACCGGTGATGTTATGAGTGAGCAGTGTGGGGCGGTAATTTCAGCGTTTTTTAAGCGTCGTAGAGAAGAGAAAAAGGCGGCAAAGCAGGCTGCTCGCAACGCCTAGTTATACAACCGGCGTTGCAGGAACTTGTGCTTCCATTAACTGCATCGCAAATAAGCGGCGACGCCAAATAACTTTTTTGTGTGTATTACGTAGCATGATACGACGGCGGGTCGCCGTTGAGTAAATAACATTACGCTTGAACTTATGTGTCGTGCGTCTTCTTTTTAACATGAGTGCTCCTTAAGTGAGAGTAAAGCATTATATTGATCTCTACAGGAAGATAATGATCATTTGATGACAAGTAAACAGATTTCGGTGCTTGAAGTTAGTTGTTTTCTAATTCTTGCTGCTCCGAGTTGGTTTGTTGCGTGTTGTCATTTGGCTTTGGTTCGCTCGCTTGCGCTTCAGGTTGAGCTTCTTCAGTGCTTTGTTCTTCTTCGCTTGGGTTAGCAATCGCATCATTTTCATCAAGCCAAACCAGTGCGTCGTAATAGCGACGGATATTATCAACGTACTTTACTGCAACATCGCCACGGGCATAACCATATTTGGTTTTTCGATAGTAACGCTTTTTAATTAAAAGCGGTAAGCGCTTTTTAACATCAGCCCACTTATCGGGGCTTGCACCTTCTTGCTCGGTAATAATACGTGCGTCGTTGACGTGTCCCCAGCCAACATTGTAAGAGGCTAAGGCAAACCAGGTTCTGTCGGGCTGCGGAATGCGTTCAGGGATCCAAGAAATCACTTTGGCAAGATACTGCGCACCGCCTTTAATATTTTGCTCAGGCTCTAGTCGATTTGTTACGCCGACCTGTTTTGCTGTTGCTTGGGTTAGCATCATTATGCCACGTACACCGGTTGGTGACTTAGCCCTTGGGTTCCACATTGATTCTTGATAACTCAAAGCTGCCAGTAATCGCCAGTCTATGTTACCTGCGTATTGCTCAAACCAAGGTTGGTATTTAGGTAAGGTGTCTTTTATTGCTTCGATATAAGCAAGGGTATTCACATAGTTAAACTGACGAACATGGCCGAAGTATTTTTCTTCTAACACATAAAGCTGGTTGCTTTTCTTAACGTCGCCAAAAAATGGCACCATCAAGGCATATAAAGAGTCGTCACCATCTTTTCTTAGTAACCAAGCGATAGGGTCGTTACGGGTAACCGAAAAGCCGATACTCAAATTTGGGTGATAGCGGCGAAACAGCGATAAGGTGTGTGAATCTGCTAGAGTGTAATCAATTTCACCATCGATAACTGCTTGCAGAAGCTCTTCTTCATCCATGTCTTCTGTTTCGTTCCAGCTAAGTTCAGGATGCAGTTGTTTTAATTGCTGTAGTGCTAACGAGTGGCTGCTTTTGGCTAAAACAGTGAGATTACCGGTTAAATCCTCAAACTCTCGAGGGCGAGTACGGCCTTGTTTATAAACTAACTTTTGGCTAATTGTTCGGTAGGTTGGGCCAAATCGATAATGCTCTGCCCGAATCGTATTATAGGTAAGACCTGAAGCTATAATATCTAAATCGCCACTTTCTAAGCGTGCAAACATATCGGATAGATTAAAAAAAGGCACCATCTCGAGCTCTACACCAACATAGTCAGCAAACTCTTGGGCAAGCTCATATTCAAAGCCTTGCACACCTTGTGGAGCCTGATAGTAGTTACTCGCGCCAGCTAATGTGCCTACTCTAATTTTGTTCTGTGCCTTGATATGAGCAAGTTGCGACGGTTGCTGTTGCATATCACACGCACATAACATGAGCACTAAACTAAAAATAGCGAGTAACTTTTGCATAGATTATAAATGCCCCTTAAACCATTACATTAGTGTTATAACAAAACTTCTAAGCCACGTCACTTGGCGAATAGTTTTAGTTATCTATTTAAAAATTAATAACTATAACAAGGCATCTGGTAGATAAGTCATACAGAACAAGTACCTGCAGAGAAATAAAGACGACTAAGATAGTTAATTGTTGCAACCATAAAAGCGGTTATGAAGATTATTTAAATAAAAGCGTAATTTTGAGTTAAATCTAGACGTTATTTGCACTATAATATGCGCCTAAAATATCGTTCAATCCCTAACCCCGGATGAAAATACCTATGTTGATCCTTCGTGGTGCACCAGCACTTTCCGATTTTAGAGTTCAGAAAATTTTAGCGCGTTGCCAACAGGCACAACTTCCAGTCACTGACGTTTATGCTGAGTTCATGCATTTTGCTGATCTTACAGCCGAGCTTTCAGCTGATGAGCAAACCAAGCTGGAAAAACTGCTTACTTATGGTCCAACAATTGCCGAGCATACCCCTGCTGGCACGTTAATTCTTGTAACGCCGCGTCCAGGTACTATCTCGCCTTGGGCATCAAAAGCAACTGACATCGCACATAACTGTGGCTTAAGCCAAGTTCACCGTGTTGAGCGTGGTATTGCATACTACGTAGAAGGTAATTTATCAGCTGAGCAAACAGCTGAAGTTGCAGCGTTATTACATGACCGCATGACTGAAGCAACGCACGCGGATATGGCTGATGCAGCTAAATTATTCCGTCACGATGAGCCGCGTCCAATGTCATCAGTTGACATTTTAGGTGGTGGCCGTGAAGCGCTTGCTAAAGCAAACGTCGAGCAAGGTTTTGCGCTTGCAGATGACGAAATTGATTACTTGGTAGAAAACTTCCAAAAGTTAGGGCGTAACCCGAACGACATCGAATTATTCATGTTTGCGCAAGCAAACTCTGAGCATTGTCGTCACAAAATCTTTAACGCCGATTGGACAATTGATGGCATCGAACAGCCAAAATCATTGTTCAAAATGATCAAAAACACTTACGAGCAAAACCCTGAAAACGTGCTATCTGCATATAAAGATAACGCAGCGGTAATGAAGGGCTCGTTAGCAGGTCGTTTCTTCCCTAATGTTGAGGGTGAGTACGCGTACCATCAAGAAAACATCGAAATCTTGATGAAAGTTGAAACTCACAACCACCCAACAGCGATTGCGCCATTCTCAGGTGCATCAACAGGTTCTGGTGGTGAGATCCGTGATGAAGGTGCAACAGGCCGCGGCTCTAAACCTAAAGCTGGTTTAGTTGGCTTCACTGTATCTAACCTACGTATTCCTGGTTATGAGCAGCCATGGGAAACAGACTTTGGTAAGCCTGGTCGTATCGTTAATGCACTTGATATCATGACTGAAGGTCCATTAGGTGGCGCGGCATTCAATAACGAATTTGGTCGTCCTAACTTACTTGGTTACTTCCGTACATACGAAGAGAAAGTATCAAGCCATAACGGTGAAGAAGTACGTGGTTACCACAAGCCAATCATGCTTGCAGGTGGTTTAGGTAACATTCGTTCTGAACATGTTCAAAAAGGTGAAATCCCTGTAGGTGCTAAGCTAATTGCACTAGGTGGTCCGGCAATGAACATCGGTCTTGGTGGTGGTGCTGCCTCTAGTATGACATCAGGTCAATCAAACGAAGACTTAGACTTTGCATCTGTTCAGCGTGAAAACCCAGAAATGGAACGTCGTTGTCAGGAAGTTATCGACAAATGTTGGCAGTTAGGTGATGCAAACCCAATCGCTTTCATTCACGATGTGGGTGCAGGTGGTCTTTCAAACGCATTCCCTGAGCTTGTAGACGACGGTGGTCGTGGTGGTAAATTCCAACTTCGTGACATTCCAAACGATGAGCCGGGTATGGCACCACACGAAATTTGGTGTAACGAATCTCAAGAGCGTTACGTATTAGCTGTTGCAGCAGAAGACTTCGCGCGCTTCGAAGCAATCTGTAAACGTGAGCGTGCAGAATACGCTGTTATTGGTGAAGCAACAGAAGAGCGTCACTTAACGGTTGAAGATAGCCACTTCGGTAACAACCCAGTTGATCTTCCGCTTGATGTTTTACTTGGTAAAGCACCAAAAATGCACCGTGAAGTTGAATCGAAAAAAGCGCAATCTCAACCATTAGACGTTGCTAATATTGATGCTGCAGACGCTGCACAGCGTTTATTACGCTTACCAACGATTGCTGAGAAAACATTCTTAATCACCATTGGTGACCGTACGGTAACGGGTTTAGTTGCGCGTGACCAAATGGTAGGTCCTTGGCAGGTGCCAGTAGCAAACTGTGCGGTAACAGCCGCTGCGTTTGATACTTACCACGGTGAAGCAATGTCACTAGGTGAACGTACACCAGCTGCACTTTTAAACTATGGTGCTTCTGCTCGTTTAGCTGTGGCTGAGTCACTAACGAACATCGCGTGTGCTAACATCGGTGGCCTTGAAAATATCAAGCTATCTGCAAACTGGATGGCTGCAGCAGGTCACCCAGGCGAAGATGCGGGTCTTTACGAAGCTGTTAAAGCGGTAGGTGAAGAGCTTTGTCCGGCACTTGGTTTAACTATTCCTGTGGGTAAAGACTCAATGTCGATGAAAACTCAATGGGATGAAAACGGCGAGCAAAAATCGGTTACTGCACCATTATCATTGATCATTACTGCCTTTGGTCGTGTTGAAGATGTGCGTAAAACAGTAACGCCACAGCTACGTACTGATAAAGGTGAGTCATCACTATTATTAGTTGATTTAGGTGCGGGTCAAAACCGTATGGGCGCATCAAGCCTTGCACAGGTTTATAAGCAACTAGGGGATGTAACGCCTGACGTTGATAACCCTGCATTATTAAAAGGCTTCTACGAAGCAATGCAAGCGCTTGTTGCTGATAACAAGCTACTTGCTTACCATGACCGTTCAGACGGTGGTTTATTCACTACGGTTGCTGAAATGGCATTTGCTGGTCACACAGGTGTTACTGTTGACCTTGCTGGCTTAACAGGTTCAGACATCGAAGCGCTTTACAATGAAGAGCTAGGTGCGGTTATCCAAGTGGCAAACGCTGACTTAGACGCAGTGAAAGCCGTTCTTGCAGACCATGGCTTAGCAGCTATCAGCCATGAAATTGGCGCACTAAACGCTGATGATCGTGTGGTATTCACTCGTGGTGATGATGTGGTTCTTAACCACACGCGTACTGAGCTTCGTACTATTTGGGCAGAAACAACTTACCAAATGCAAGCACGTCGCGATAACCCTGAGTGTGCTAAGCAAGAGTTTGACGCTAAGTTTGACGCAAAAGACCCTGGTCTTAATGTAAAACTAAACTTTGACTTAAACGAAGATGTTGCAGCGCCTTACATTGCAACTGGTGCGAAGCCGAAAATGGCGATTCTACGTGAGCAAGGTGTTAACTCTCACTTAGAAATGGCGGCGGCATTTAACCGTGCAGGCTTTGCCGCGGTTGACGTGCACATGAGCGACATTCTTGAAGGTCGTTTAACACTTGAGCAATTTAAAGGCTTAGTGGCATGTGGTGGTTTCTCTTACGGTGACGTATTAGGTGCTGGTGAAGGCTGGGCTAAGTCAATCTTATTTAATGAGATGGCGCGTGAGCAGTTCCAAAGCTTCTTCCACCGCGAAGATACATTCAGCTTAGGTGTGTGTAATGGCTGTCAAATGCTTTCAACATTGAAAGAATTGATCCCAGGCACTGAGCACTGGCCACGTTTCGTAACGAATAAGTCAGAGCGTTTTGAAGCTCGCTTTAGCCTTGTAGAAGTACAAGAAAACCCATCGGTATTCTTTAACGGTATGGCAGGTTCACGTATGCCTATCGCTGTTTCTCATGGTGAAGGTCATGCTGAGTTCGCAAACGGTGATGCAGTTAAAGCAGCGCTTGAATCAGGTACTGTGGCAGTGAAGTTTGTTGATAACTACGGTAACCCAACAACGCAATACCCAGCTAACCCGAATGGCTCGCCAGAAGGTATCACAGGTATTACCTCTACTGATGGCCGTGCAACGGTTATGATGCCGCACCCAGAGCGTGTATTCCGTACTGTTGCTAACTCATGGCACCCAGATGAGTGGACTGAGGATAGCCCATGGATGCGTATGTTCCGCAACGCTCGTAAAAACGTTGGCTAGAACTTAATTGTGTGCCTAGCTATACAAGCTAGGTTCATACAAACCGTTTAAACTAAAAAGGCTGCACTATCATGTGTGGCCTTTTTGTTTATAATGACGCTAGTTGCTAGTTGCTAGTTGCTAGTTGCTAGTTGCTAGTTGCTAGTTGCTAGTTGCTAGTAATTGTAAGTTCAAAAGCAAGGAGAGTTTTTTGAGTTTTAAGCGGGCGTGTATTGGGTTACTTGGTATCGTGCTAAGCATGGTGCTGTTGGCGTATCTGTTCAGATTACCACTGACATCGTGGTACTTAACGCCTATGCTCAGTAAAAATGGCGCTGAGCTTCACTGCATTGATTGGTCATTGACTCGCAAGCTTGATTTGAATATCGAGAAATTATGCTTAACCTACCAAGGACAGCAAATTGAGTTAGCTGGCATTATTGCGAATAAGCAACAGGTTAGTGTTTCTCGCGCTAACCTCATCGTTAGTGACCTTACAAATAAACAACAACCAGACGCTTCACAGACTGAATTTAAAAAGCTTGCCTTGGTATTACCCGAGCAAAGACCGCTAATAAGCATTGAGCAGCTTGATGTAGTCTCACCGTTTACCGACACCCCTGTTAGGTTGGCGATACAAGAAAAACGCCTGAACCATTTTACGATTTCGCGGGATCTTAATGCAGACGTTGCAATATCTAATTATGAAGTCAAAGCCAATGTCACGTTTGATGAGCTAGTGGCAGAGCGATTCGTAACATTGCCAACAAACAGCCATTTTACCACTCAGTCACAGATTAAGTTTGATGGAATTACGGTTGCAATTGAAAGCTCAATTAATGCAAGTTATCAGCATGTGGTAGAACAGTGCGACCTAGGCTTTACCACTGAAGGGCAATTGAGTGCTAAGTATCAATTAAATCAACAGCACTTATACGCGGAATTATCAGCTTTACAAAATCAGCTTAGCGCAAACCGAGATTGCTTAAACACCATAGCAGATCAACAGCATCAATCATTTATTGAAGCGCAGTTACCGCTTACTTGGCAGTTACACATTGAAAAACCAGTCAGTGTAGAAGGTGAGCTGCTATCAATCCCAACTGTAAAGCTGCAAGCTACAGAAGGGCAAAGTGAGGTGACAGTCAGTAATACGAGCCTTTCTTTACAGGATCCGCTGGCATCACTTAATAGCCAAGTTAGCATTGATTTTAATAGTAAAGATATAGATGAGCTTAAACTCAATGCGCATTTGCATGAAAGCAGCGTTAGCGCTGATTTTCAACTTTCAATGGAGTCATTACCAGCATTTTTAGATTTTCAGGCTGACGGTGCTCTGGTTGAGGGTATTGGGGCTAAAGGAAAGCTAGATATCGATGAGTTATTTACTAGTCCTACAGCTAAACTGAATACCAATATCAGTGCTAAAAATGCGCTAATATCAGGTGCACAGTTAGCTGATTTTAGCAGCGCGATTGACGCTGAGTATAATGCCCAGCAGCACCTTGTTGTTAAAGCCAATAGCAAGGTTAAATCATTAAATTATGATGATATTAGCGCAGTAAAAATAAGTAATGAGCTAACCCTTAGTACAGACCTCAGTGTGGGGGAATTATTTGCTGATATTGATGCCAAAACCACTGCCGCCAAATTATCAACAGCAGAGCTTAGCTTAAATAAGCTGTCTGTTGTGTCAAAGGCTCTTCAAAGCCGCGCCTTGCAGGCAACGCATCATGTATTTGCAGATGGCTTTGAAGCGCTTGTCAGTCATCATATGTCTGAGGTTGCGCATCCGTTTGAGTTGGTGATACCAGAGCAAGCCGTATCCAAACTTAACCCAATAATTGCTCAGTTTGAGCCGCTTGCTACAGTCACCGACGGAGTCGTTTCGGGCAATATAAAAGGGGATGTAAATCTTCAACAAGCACAGGGCACTTTGCAGGTAGATAAACTTAGTGCGCTTTATAATGATTATCTAGCGAATGATTTTGCAGTGAATTTGAACGGCACGTTTAATTCAGGCCAGCTTAATATTGCAGCGACTAAATTTACACTCAATGAACTGCGCGCAGGTGCCGTGGTCAAAAATATACAAGGTCAGTTGCAGGTAACAGCTAATCAGCCTTGTGCAGCTAATCTAACTGGTCAGGTTATGGGCGGGGCATTTGTGGTGAATAAGTACTGTCCACTCAGTGATAACCAAACCGCGACTGTTAAATTTGAAAATATTGATGCCAGTAAATTGGTCACCCTTGATGCAGAGTCTGGCATTAGCTTAAGCGGGCGCTTAGCTGGCACCTTACCTGTTGTTATAAATAAACAGGGCATAGAGGTAAAGCAAGGGCAGCTAGTTAATCAAGGTGATGGTAAATTACTGATTACTAATAATGCAGGTTTTGAAGCTGTAAAAGCGCAGCAACAGGAGCTGAGCACAACGCTGAGTTTACTTGAGAATTTAGATATTAAAAAACTACGTAGCAGTGTTAACCTCAAACCAGATGGTTGGTTACATTTAGGTGTTAATTTAGAGGGTTATAATGAAGCGCAGCAGCAAGCAGTGAACTTTAATTATAACCATGAAGAGAATGTATTTACCTTGCTTAGAGCGCTGCGTTTAAGTGATGAAATTACTCAAAAAGTTGAGAAAGAGTATGCAAAAAAAGGAAGCAATGATGGCTAAGTGGTTAGTAATGCTGACGGCGGTAGGCATGCTGAGTGCCTGTACCCACCGTGTTGAGGTGGCAGCAAAAGAGCCGATTACAATCAACTTAAATGTAAAAGTTGACCATGAGATCCGCGTAAAAGTGGATAAAGAACTTGATACCTTATTCAGTGATGACAGCGAATTATTCTAAGGAGCACACATGCGTAAATTACAACTTAAAAAACTAAATGTGATCACCTTGATCAGTGCTGTTTGTTTATCTTTCTCAGCTTGGGCTATCAGCCTTGATAATGCAAAGAGCCAAGGTTTAGTGGGTGAAGACAGCTCAGGCTATTTAGGTTTAGTGGTTAATAACAGCGAAGCAAAAGCGGTCGTTGATGAAATTAATGCAAAGCGTAAAGAGCAATATTTAAAACTTGCGAAAAAGAATAATCTTTCGTTAGCGCAAGTTGAAGCCCTTGCTGCGGCAAAAACTATCGAAAAAACGAAGCCGGGTCACTACATTGAAGTGAACGGTGAGTGGGTAAAAAAATAGCTCACTAAATTTAATAGCTATAAAAAATAAAAAGCCAGCATTGCTGGCTTTTTATCTATTAAACGCCGGTAGGTGTTAGCGCTTATCGATGCAGTTTTGCAGCAGCTGCTGCCAAAAGTCGATGCCTTTGCGCCTTGCTAGTTTAATGTTGTGCTCTGGGATAGATTCGGGTTCATCGTAGCTGTCTAACGCTTCGCTCATGCTGGCTTCACGGATCAAATGCAGTGTTGGGTAAGGTGCACGATTCGTATAGTTTGCAGCATCGCTGTCATCGCTATCAGCAAACACATAGTCAGGATGAAAGTTGGCTATTTGATACTTACCTTCATAGCCTTGCGCAGCTAAAAGCGCATTGGCTAAATCGACTAAATCTAAGAACTCTTCAAAATCCTTAAAGCCTTGCTCAAACATTAACAAAGTGGTTTCGCGCTCTGCTTGTTGGTCTAATGCGCTACATTGCTCAAGCATATCCATTACTGCATCATCAAGAGTAGTAGACTGGCTGATTTGATAATGAATGCAATTGCTTTCAACTTCTTTACGGGCAAACGGGCAGAAATTGTATTTTACGATTACGCTTGATACCCATTCGCGCATTTGTATTTCTGGGCGATTCATCGCTTGCTTTGAAGTCACATTATTTCTCTATTCTATTTTACTTTTCTATCTTACTTTTCTAAGTAATGCTCAATTAAATTAACCGTTTTACTGATGGCGCCTTGATTGTTAGCAACGCATTTCGCAGCTTTTTGACCGAGCTTAATCGTCTTTTGTACATCAGTGCTCAAAGCGATAAGTGTGTCAGCAAGGTGATTTTCATCGGTAACGGTTTTAGCTCCCTGAGCACTAATCAGTTCAGGATAAATATGGTCGAAGTTATAGGTATGAGGGCCTGCTAATACGCCAACAGAAAACGCTGCTGACTCTAACGGGTTATGGCCGCCTCGCTCTATTAAACTACCGCCAACATAGCTGATGTTTGCCACACCATATAAGCATTGTAACTCACCTAACGTGTCAGCTAACACAACTTGTTGGTTGTTATAGTTATCTTCACTGCGACGACTAAAGCTCAAATTTGAGCTTTTTAATATCTCCGCGACTTTATCAAATTGCTCTGGGTGACGTGGAGCAATAATCAAAAGTGCGTGGGGTAACGCTTTTAACAGCTTTTCATGAGCAGTTAAAATAAGCTCATGTTCAACAGGGTGAGTGGAGCCTGCAACCCAGATAAAGCGCTCGTTGTTATACTGTTTTTTTAGTGCTGCAACTTTATTTAATTGCTCTTCTGTAGGCGTGATATCAAATTTAATTGAGCCAAATACGCGTGCCTTTTCAGGTTTTAAACCAAGTTCAATAAAACGTTTGGCATCATTTTGATTATGACTAGCAAGATCGCTAATTGACTGCATGATCACCTTAGTTAAAGGCATTACCTTTTTGTAGCCTTGCTGTGATTTAGCTGAAAGTCGGGCATTTAAAACAAGTACTTTTGTGCCGGTGTTGTTGCTTTGCGCCATAAGGTTTGGCCAAAGCTCAGTTTCTAAAATACACAGTACCTTTGGCTGGATTCGTTTTAAAAATCGATTCGTAGCGAAGAAAAAATCAATCGGTAAATAACAGCAGCTAACCGCATCTTTAAAGTTATTTTTTATTTGCTCGCGACCCGTTGGGGTATTACAGGTTACTAAAATAGTAAGTGTTGGATTTTCTGATTGAACGGCCTTAATAAGCGGCGTTGCTGCTAACACTTCCCCTACAGAGGCACAATGGAAAACAACATCGTGATGTGACAAATTCGAAAAGCCAAAGCGCTCAGCAAAATGCTCACGGTAACCCTTATTCTTTTTGCCACGTAAAACATACAGGTAAAAAACAACCAGTGGGCTTAGTAGGTATAAAAGTAAAGAGTATAAAATGCGCGCCATTGCTTAGCCTAAATGGGTAAAACGTTATGATAGCGTGGAACATACTCGATCTAAATATAAAATGTTAAAAAGGGTTATCAATGAGAGTTTTGAGTGTTTCGCAGTGGCATATTTGGTAATATTTCGGTTACTTAAGAAATCAACGAAGCAGTTATGAAATTTAAAATGATAAAAGCCACGGTAATTGGTGCTTTTTTTTGTTGCTCAATGCCTTTATTTGCAACACCAACCGCCTACTTACCTATTGGCATGGATGCACAGCTAGATCATCAATTAGATACTTTGTTTGCACTAACCTTTGGCACACCTATGGCTAAACCCTATCGTTTAGCAGAAGTCGAGAAAGCGCTTTTGGTGCTTGAAAAGGAAAAGCCAGAGTTAGCAGCCGCTATTCGCTTTAAAATCAAACCCTATCAAAGTAATGATGCAGTGACTCGTGTCGGTGTAAAATTACAAGTGGATACAGATAATTCAATGAAAATTGCTAACCAACGCGGACTCAGCTCTGATGAGTGGGGACAAGGCTTTTTCGAAGGTATTTGGCGTGCCAATGACTACACGTTAGTACAAGTTGGTGTTGATTATCGAGCCAAAGCAAATAAGTTTGTAAATTACAATTCGTTTATCAGTTTTGCCGGTGAAGATTTGCAGTTAAATCTTGGTTATAAAGAACACTGGTTCTCGCCGTTTAAGCATTCTGCGCAAATCATTTCTACCAATGCTAAAACTGCACCCTCTATTTCGATTGGCATGGTAAAGCCTGCTCATAACTGGTGGAATTTTGATTTTGAATTGTATTATTCAGAGTTAGAACATGTTGATAATGGTATTCTATATCAAGGTGAACTTCATAGTGGTACACCAAAGCTTGCAGGAACGCATTTTAGTATTGAGCCACTTGATGGTTGGAAGCTGGGTCTTAATCGAATGATGCAGTTTGGCGGTGGTCCTCGTAAAGTAGATGCTGGTGATGTGGTGGACGCATTTTTTGATCCGGCAGGTAATGACAACTCAGGCCTTACTGGTAGTAAAGATAATGAGTTAGGTGATCAATACGTAACAATTACCAGCACTGTGAATTTTAATTGGGGAATGCCAGTTGAGCTTTACTTTGAATATGGTGGTGAAGACACAAAAAATCATAAGAACTACCAATTTGGTAATACTGTTAGTAATTTTGGTTTCTTCTTACCAAAGCTGAGTAATGAGATGTCGCTTAGGTATGAATATACCAATATGCACAGCTTGTGGTACGTCAATGAAATTTACCCTGCATATGGTAATACGGTTGGTGGTTTTGTAACCGGTCACTATGCGGCTGATCAGCGATATACTGACTTACATGCCAATAGCGTTGCGAGAGTTTACGCTGATGCGCCTCCCACACAAGTGCATAGCATGGAGTTAACTTATAGTGAAAGCTACCGTTCATTCTGGCGCAGTAAGCTAACATTGATAGAGAATGAAAGTAACTATTTAAATGAGTGGGGTCAAACGACTGGCGATTATGAACGTGCCGTTGAACTTCAACTAAGTAATACACGTCTATTAAATGAGCATACACTAGAGACAACTCTTACCTATGGTGAAGATGTATTTGGCGATAACTATACTTGGTTATCTGTTGCCTATTTTTGGTAAGCAAGCCGTTAATACTTTTAAGGAATATTTATGTCTAATCTTGATTCTGTAGCGGCAAGCTACCTCGAAAGTTTAAATCGTCATCAAATGTTGTTTGAAACGATGGAAACCTACCACCCTGAAGTAATGCAACTACTCGAAGCTTGCCACAGTGCTTTGCAAGCAGGTGGTAAGGTTATTTGGTTTGGTAATGGTGGTAGCGCGGCTGATGCGCAGCATTTAGCTGCAGAGTTTGTTGTGCGTTATAAATTGGAACGTGGCCCACTTGCTTCTATCGCATTAACAACAGACACCTCAATTTTAACCGCTCACAGTAACGACTATCATTTTGATACTGTATTTGAGCGCCAAGTGCAGGCGTTATGTAAACCTGAAGATTTGGTGATTGGCTTAACCACCTCAGGCACTAGTCCTAACATCAATCTTGCACTGGCAGCGGCAAATGAAATCGGCGCCTTTACTGTGGCATTAACTGGCCGAGATGGTGGCAAGGTAAAAGATATCGCTAAGCTACCTATTATTATTAAAAATGATGAAACCGCGCGTATCCAAGAAGCGCATATGTTTATCGGGCATTGGCTATGCGAAGCCATCGATATGGTTGTAGCGGAGCAAAAGTAATGGATTTAGCGTTACTAAAGAACCTTTCAAAGGCACGTATTTTGGTCGTTGGTGATGTCATGCTAGATAGGTACTGGCATGGCGACTCAGGGCGTATTTCACCTGAAGCCCCTGTACCTGTTGTAAAAGTCAGTAAATTTGAAGACAAAGCTGGTGGTGCAGCAAACGTCGCAAAAAATATTGCCCGTTTAGATGGTAGAGTGGGCCTACTAGGATTAGTTGGTGAAGATGAAAGTGGGCAAATCCTCGAAACAATTTTAAGTTCAGAGAAAATTGATTCGCAATTAGTCAGTGTTTGCGATTTACCGACTATTTCTAAAATGCGAGTAATCAGCCGTCATCAGCAAGTTGTGCGTTTAGACCTTGAAGAGAGCTTTACTGAGCAACACAGCCAATTGTTGTTAAATCGTTTAGAGCTGGTTTTAGATGACTACGATTTTGTGTTGTTTTCTGATTACAACAAAGGCTCACTGAGCTTAATTCAACAAATGGTTCAGGTTGCAAAGAAAGCAGGTAAAACGGTTCTTATTGATCCTAAATCATCTGATTTAAGCTTGTATCGTGGTGCCGATTACATAACCCCTAACTTAAACGAATTTAAGCTTGCTGGTGGTTTGACGGACTCTGAGCAAAACTTGACAGACAGCGCTCGTAAGTTAATTAGTGAAGCGGGCATCACTGCTATGTTGTTAACGCGCTCAGAGCAGGGTATGTCGTTAATCAGCCAAGCAGAAAAACATGATTTTGCAGCCCAGCAGCTAGAAGTTAGCGATGTTACTGGTGCCGGCGATACTGTAATTGCAACATTAGCAGTGATGCTTGGTGCGGGTATGGCTGCAAAAGATGCCGTTGAAATTGCCAACCTTGCTGCCGGAATTGCGGTGAGTAAACTGGGTGCCGCAACCGTGTCGCCAGAAGAGTTGAGCCGTAAGCTTGGTCAATATTTACAGCAAACTGGCGAGCATTACCAAACGCCGTTTGAAGATGTGCTTCAGCACATTGAGTTTGCTAAGCAAAATGGTGAAAAAATAGTGTTCACTAATGGCTGTTTTGACATTCTTCACGCAGGTCATGTGCGCTACCTAGCACAGGCAAAAGCACGAGGAGACAGGCTGGTTGTTGGCTTAAATAATGACGAATCAATCTCTCGTTTAAAAGGCCCAGAAAGACCAATTAATCCGCTGGATGAACGTGCCATGGTATTAAGTGCGCTAGCGTCAGTTGATTGGGTTATTCCATTTGGCAGCATTGAAGAAAATGACACGCCAGCTAAGCTTATTGAGCAAATTAGCCCTGATGTACTGGTTAAAGGCGGTGATTACACCGTTGACCAAATTGCTGGTGCCGATCATGTATTACGCCATGGCGGCAAAGTCGAAGTACTTGAGTTTCTTAATGGGTGCTCAACATCAAACGTAATTAGCAAAATTAAGTCTTAAGCAATTCTTGGTAGTCACACACCAGTGACTGCCAATCACTTTGTTGCCAATGCATCACTTCATTACGGCCTTGCTCTTTTGCAAACGAACGGGCAAGGCGCTTAATGTTCTCTGTTTGCCAGCTAGCATGTGGCTGTTTGATTTCACCGCGGTCAAAGTCAATGATAAACACCTTACCTGTATCATCGAACAAGATGTTATTAATGTTTAAATCTGCGTGATAGACGCCATGATTGTGAAACTCGCTGAGAGTCACTGCTATCGCTTTTAGCTCAGACTGGCTAAGTGGGCGCGTGATTAAAATATCTAACACGCTTTTTGCGCCAGTTACAGCTTCGGTAATGATATCGCCGCGATAGATTAAGCCACGGGTGGTCACTTTTGCCGCAATAGGTGTCGGCACGTTTAGGCCAAGCTCAAGTAAGCGGATCATCAGTGTAAACTCTTTATAAACACGAGTTTGCTTTAAACCAAAATATAAGTACTGATCGCTCAGCAACTTACCTATTAAACCACCACGCCAATAGTGGCGAAGAACGCCTGTAAGCTGTTGATGTTTAAAAAACCATGCTGTTGCGCGACCTTTTTTTGCTCCAACGATTTTATCTTGTTGTTGCCAATAATTGGCATCGAACCACTGTTGCGTGAGCTCATCTTTATAAGCTGGGTGACACAAAAGGGTGGTGTTCTGCAGATGCTGAGTTTCAAACATAACAACTTCAAGATTAAATAAAATAAGCGCTATCTTACCGTATTTTTAGCTTTTCGCATAAGTGCTTGCATTAGCATCAAGTTAATTTAAGATCGCATATTATTTGCTGTAGCTAAGGGCGCACGTGACTCAATCAACCTCCTATTCAGATATTTGTATTTTAAGGCTTTCGGCTATTGGTGATGTATGTCATGCCGTATCAGCAGTGCAAGCAATTCAAAAGGCACATCCGAAGGCAAAAATTACCTGGGTGATTGGTAAAGTTGAGGCCATGTTACTGGCTGATTTACCAGGTGTTGAGTTTGTTGTATTCGATAAAAAGCAGGGCAAACAGGCTTATCAGCAACTAAAAGATACGTTCAAGGGGCGTAAATTTGATGTGCTCTTACATATGCAAGTCGCACTAAGAGCGAATCTAGCTGCCCGCTGTATTCCGGCAAAAGTCAAAGTGGGGTTTGATTGGGCGCGCTCAAAAGAGTTACATAGCTTGTTTATTAATAAGCGTATTGCCCCGCAATCAGAGGCGCATGTATTAGAAGGCTTTAAAGGTTTTGCTCAAGCAATTGGGTCGCCTGATTACAAACCTCAATGGCAAATGCCAATTACCGAGCAGCACCAACAAGCAGCCGATGCGCTATTAGGTGAAGAACGTTTAGCCGGGCGTATTTTTGTTATCTCGCCTGCGGCAAGTAAAAAAGAGCGTAATTGGTTACCCGAGCGTTATGCTGCACTTGCTGAACATGCTCATCAACAAGGCTTTTCGGTAGTTATAACTGGCGGTCCAACTCCTTTAGAAATTGAACTTGCCGAGCAAATTATCGCGCAGAGTTCGGCACCTGTGCTTAACTTAGTAGGGAAAACCCAACTAAAAGAACTGTTATGTGTTTTGAAATGTGCGGCGTTAGTGCTAGCTCCTGATACTGGGCCTGCACACATGGCTGTAACGGTAGGAACGCCTGTTATTGGTTTGTATGCCCACTCAAACCCAAAACGCACAGGGCCTTATTTATATCAAGATTATGTTGTTGAGGTTTATCACCAAAATTTACGTGAGCAAACAGGCAAAACAGCGCAAGAGCTACCTTGGGGAACACGCGTTAAAGGGGCTGATTTAATGGCGCAAATAAGTGTTGAAAAGGTGATTTCGATGTTTGACCACGTGGTAGATAAAGAGCAATTGTAATGAGCAAAGTTTTATTTTTAGACCGTGATGGTGTGGTCAATATTGATCATGGCTATGTATACAAACCAGAAGAGTTTGAATTTGTACCCGGTGTATTTGAGGCGTGCAAAGCCTTTACTGATGCGGGCTATAAAATTGTGGTGGTAACTAACCAGTCAGGTATTGGCCGTGGTTATTATTCAGAGCAAGATTTTTACAACCTCACTGAGTGGATGAAGAGCGAATTTTTACGCCATGGCGTTACTATTCTTGATGTCTATTTTTGTCCGCATCATCCAAGCAAAGCTGAGCCTGCCTATTTGCAAGAATGTAATTGTCGCAAGCCTGCCCCAGGTATGCTTTTACAAGCCATTGATGAGCATCAAATAGACCCATCACACAGCATTATGGTTGGCGATAAACTTGGTGACCTTATTGCCGCTGAAAGAGCCAACATCGCGACCCGAGTTTTAGTTCGCTCAGGGCAAAGTTATGCCGAGTCAACAGAACAACACGCCGATGTAGTCTGTGAGTCTTTAGCTGAGTTACCTGCTTTAGTTTTACAGTCTTAGCAGGTAAGACCAGTTTTATTTCGCAAGCCTTAAGGTCTGCGACGAACTGCAAACAGTGCAATTGTTCGTCTAAGCTTTTACAATAGGCGCAAAATTTAATGTCATGCTAATCATTTCTGGTTAGATACAAGAATATGTGGAGATTACAGATGAGAGCATCTGCGTTTTTTAATCAGTTGCAGCAGCAAATTGATGAAGTGAAAGCTGAAGGCTTATACAAAAGCGAGCGTGTTATCACGTCACAGCAACAGGCTCAAATTGAAGTTGCCTCTGGTGATAAGGTCATTAACTTTTGTGCTAATAACTACCTTGGCTTAGCAAATAGCCCAGAGTTAATTAAAGCAGCTCAACAAGGCCTTGACGATCATGGTTTTGGTGTTGCGTCTGTACGCTTTATTTGTGGTACTCAAGATATTCATAAAACTTTAGAGCAAAAGATCTCTGAGTTCTTAGAAACCGAAGACACTATTCTTTACTCATCATGTTTTGATGCCAACGCAGGTTTATTCGAAACAATCTTAGGCCCAGATGATGCAATCATCTCTGACGCGCTAAACCACGCTTCGATCATTGACGGTGTGCGTCTTTGTAAAGCAAAGCGTTTCCGCTATGCAAATAACGACATGAGCGACCTTGAAAAACAACTTATTGCTGCTGATGAAGCGGGTGCTAAAACTAAGCTAATCGCCACTGACGGTGTTTTCTCAATGGACGGCGTAATTTGTAATCTAGAAGCGGTTTGTGACCTAGCTGATAAATATGATGCATTAGTGATGGTTGATGACTCTCACGCGGTTGGTTTTGTTGGTGAAAATGGTAAAGGTACGCCAGAGTACTGCGGTGTACTAGACCGTGTTGATATCATCACAGGTACCCTTGGTAAAGCACTTGGTGGCGCATCAGGTGGTTACACTTCAGGTAAAAAAGAAATTGTTGAGTGGTTACGCCAACGCTCTCGTCCATACCTTTTCTCAAACTCACTTGCACCATCAATTGTTACTGCATCAATTAAAGTACTTGAGATGCTAAGCAATGGCGGCGAATTACGCGCTAAGCTTTGGGATAACGCAAAGTATTTCCGTGAACAAATGGAAGCAGCAGGATTTACCTGTGCAGGTAAAGACCACGCTATTATCCCTGTCATGTTAGGCGATGCTAAAGTTGCCTCAGCCATGGCTGACAAATTACTTGCTGAAGGTATTTACGTAACAGGTTTCTCATTCCCTGTAGTACCAAAAGGCCAAGCACGTATTCGTACGCAAATTTCTGCGGCGCATACAAAAGAGCAATTAGATACCGCTATTGCTGCCTTTACCCGTATTGGTAAAGAAATGGGTGTTATCTAATTTTATTTCCTAAACCGAAGCTTTTGCTTCGGTTTTGTTTAATTGAGTATAAATCATGAAAGCATTATCTAAATTAAAAGCAGAACCAGGGATCTGGATGACTGATGCGCCAAAACCTGAAGTTGGCCATAACGATCTGCTTATTAAAATCCGCAAAACAGCAATTTGTGGAACGGATGTCCATATTTATAAATGGGATGAGTGGGCACAAAATACAATTCCTACGCCAATGGTTGTTGGTCACGAATATGTAGGTGAAGTGGTTGATATGGGTCAGGAAGTCCGTGGTTTCCAAGTGGGTGACCGTGTTTCTGGCGAAGGTCATATTACCTGTGGTCACTGTCGTAACTGTCGCGCTGGTCGAGTGCATTTATGCCGTAATACAACTGGTGTTGGTGTAAACCGCGAAGGTGCATTTGCTGAATACCTTGTTATCCCAGCTTTCAACGCATTTAAAATTCCAGATAACATTCCTGATGAACTAGCATCAATCTTTGACCCATTCGGTAATGCAGTGCACACAGCGTTGTCGTTTGACTTAGTAGGTGAAGACGTATTAATCACAGGTGCTGGTCCTATTGGTATCATGGCTGCTGCTGTTGCCAAACATGTTGGTGCACGTCATGTGGTTATCACCGATGTAAACGAATACCGCTTAGATTTAGCACGTAAAATGGGCGCGACTCGTGCTGTAAACGTAGCAACTGAAAAGCTTGAAGATGTAATGAAAGAGCTTGGCATGACCGAAGGCTTTGATATTGGTCTTGAAATGTCAGGTGTGCCAGTTGCATTTAACAGCATGCTAAACAACATGAATCACGGCGGTAAAATTGCCATGTTAGGTATTCCACCTTCAGATATGGCGGTTGATTGGAACCAGGTTATTTTCAAAGGTCTAATTATTAAAGGTATTTACGGCCGTGAAATGTTTGAAACTTGGTACAAGATGGCGAGTCTAATTCAGTCAGGTCTTGATCTGAAACCAATTATCACTCACCAGTTCTCCGTGGATGACTTCCAAGCAGGCTTTGATACAATGATTTCAGGCCAATCAGGTAAAGTAATCCTCAACTGGGATTAATACCGAGTAATTTGATAAGGCGGCTTTGGCCGCCTTTTTAGTTTAGAGAGTACTATGTCGTATAAACATATTTCAGTGAGCGAAACATTTGCGCTGTTAGATAAAGAAGAGGTTGTGATTGCTGATATTCGCGATCCTAACTCATTTCAAACTGGGCATATCCCAGGCGCTGAGCATTTATCAAATGCTAATATCAGCGAATTTATGATGCATAAAGAGTTTGATCAGCCAATCATCATCGTTTGCTATCATGGTGTGAGTTCTCAAGGTGCTGCGAGCTATTTAGTAGAGCAGGGGTTTGAAGACGTATACAGCATGGATGGTGGCTTTACAGCTTGGCAAACGCAACTTCCGGAGCACATTGAACGATGATTGAGTTGGGTAGCATAAATAACCCTCGCGCCGCACAAGGCTTTATAGATTACATAAAAAGTAAGGGCTTACATGGAGAGCTGCGCTCGCAAGATGGACAAACTGTGATTATTTGTGTTGCTCCAGAGCACTTTCATCAAGCTCAACCACTTTGGCAGGAGTTTGCTGCTAACCCTCATGACGAAAAATACCAACAAGCTTCATGGCAGGTAGGCAGTACACAATCGCCTCTGTCATATCAAGGGCAATCCCTTAATTTAAAAGCTCGCTTTAAGGCATTAAGCTGGCTAAACCGTACAGTTACTTTAGTCTCGATAGCAATATTTATTGCCTTCTTATTAGGTGGTTTTGAAACTATTTACAGTATGTTGCAGTTCAACCCTGCACAGCCACTAACTTGGTTTACACCTGCCATTGTGCATTTTAGCGCTATTCATCTTATTTTTAATTTGATCTGGTGGATGACGCTGGGTAACGATATAGAAAAACGCAGTGGCAAAATAACCTTAGTGGGTTTATTTTTAGTGACGGCATTCATTAGTAACTGGGCACAGTTTTTAGTAGTTGGGCCTAACTTTGGTGGTTTAAGCGGCGTTGTGTATGGTTTACTGGGTTTTTGTTGGATCTACAGCGTAATGAGGCCAACAGAGCCGCCACTAGTAAGTAATAGCATTGTCGGTTTTATGCTGGTATGGCTTATTCTAGGCTTTGTAGATATGTTGCCTGTGAGTATGGCGAACTGGGCGCATTTAGCGGGGTTATTGGCTGGTATGGCTTATGCCGTGTCAGACAAGCTGCTTTCACGAAAATAATCGCGTAAATAAAAATGGCGGCTAATGCCGCCATCTTACAATTAATGATATAAATACTTAGTAAATAACACTTCTCGGACAATCTCTTGTCCTGTTTCTTGTTTTAGCAGTGCTTTTAGCTTTTCGGTGCAGCGCTTTCTGATTTCTTCGCGACCGGTAAGCGATTTAATGTTTTCTTCAGGCTCTTTTGAGAGTATTTCAACAATCGCATCACGCAATAGTGGAGTGTGATGTTCTACGATTGCGATATCAGATAGATCATTGAGCATGAGATCCACCGTTATACGAACATAGCCAAGCTTTTTATTACCTTGACCTATGTAGTTTGTGATGATGTCAGGCTCAAAACCAAAGTAGCCAACATTTGATTCAGCGCGTACAGACCAACTTGTTGCAGTAACAAGTAGCATGCTTATCAAGTAAATTGATAACAATGATTTTTTCATAGTTAAGAATATTCCACCCTTTCAATGATTTTTAGTCTATACCCAAATTCACTTAAGATACAGGCTGTTCTGCGTTTTTTAACCCTGCTTGAGATTAAATCATGACTTTTTCGAAACGTGCAGCAGTGATATCATTTGCACGGTTTTTAAAAATAATGAGTCGTTGTGATCACATTCCCAGTTTCATTAGCTGCAAATTGGCAGCCTGCTTCAGCATTTCCAGATTTGACGCAACAACAGAAAAGTTGGTTGCTTGAAGCTGGGTCATTAACAGCCAAGCTTAAAAGTCACTGTCAGGCCTTTTCAGTTGAAGTTTTAAACGAAGCACCCTTTGACCTAACCTGCGAGCAACAAGCGTTACTCAATACCTCTCTAAGTCAGGCTTTAAACCGCGAAGTGTTACTTCTATGCGATGGTAAACCAATGGTGTATGCACAAAGCTGGTTGCCGGCAGATGATACATTAAAAAAGCAGCAGTTACTAAGTATGGGAACAAGGCCGCTTGGTGATGTTATTTTTCAAGACCCAAGCTTATCGCGCACAGAAATAGAAGTTGCTGAATTTTCACAGCAGCACGCTATCCAAGCTTTAACATCTGAAATCGGCTTCTCTTCACAACCATTGTGGGGAAGACGCAGTGTTTTTAGCTTATCTAATGCTCATTTTCTCGTGGCTGAAGTATTCTTACCTGGAGCGTATATTTACCTATGAAGCTAGCTGCACTTAAGGTCGCACATATACCTTACTATAAACAGTTAATGCGTACCGATAAGCCAATTGGCACCTTGTTGCTATTATGGCCAACTTATTGGGCGCTGTGGCTTGCTGAGCTTGGCACACCGAGCTTATTAAATTTTGTGGTTTTTAGTTTGGGCGTCTTTGTGATGCGTAGTGCCGGCTGTGTAATTAATGACTTTGCCGATCGTAAAATAGATGGCTCTGTTAAGCGCACAGCCCAGCGACCGCTGGCAGCAGGTTTGGTATCAAGTGGTGAAGCTCTGAGCTTATTTGTACTGCTTATTGTGGTGGCCTTTGGTTTAGTATTAACACTAGGGTGGTCAACGATATTACTGTCGTTTGGTGCCTTAACACTGGCGTTTTGTTATCCCTTTATGAAACGCTACACGCAATTACCGCAAGTTGTGCTTGGTGCTGCATTCAGTTGGGCTATTCCAATGGCCTATATGGCATCAATTGGCTCAGTACCATTAGAAGCATGGCTCCTATTTACCGCGAATCTTGTGTGGACTGTGGCTTATGACACTATGTATGCCATGGTTGATAGAGATGATGATTTAAAGATTGGCGTTAAATCAACGGCAATCTTGTTTGCCAGCTATGACAGACACATCATCTTTTTACTCAATGCCTTGTTTATTACGATTCTTGCTTACATAGGTATGAGTAATCACCTTGGCTTGCCTTATTGGCTGGGCTTAGCTGCAGCGGTTGGTTTTTTACTTTATCAACAAATGCTTATTCATAAACGAGAGCGAGATCCTTGTTTCAAAGCATTTTTGAATAACCATTATGTAGGGCTAGTGATTTTTATCGGTATAGCAGCATCCTTGCCACTGACATTTTGATTACCTTGGTGGGTCGATAATACCGCTGATTGAGGCATTTTTTCTGAACCAGCCCGCAATAGAGTAGCGTACATCGTTTGCGGGTAATACTTCATGCATAAAGCGTTCGCTTTCAAACATCACCAATAAGCCCGCTTGAGGTTTAATGACAATTTCAATGTCTTTACTTTTTGGTTTGTAGATCACCAATTCACCGCCAGACTCTGGCGTATTTAAGTAACAAACCGTAGTAAAAATGCGATTCGAACGGCCTTTGAAGGCATCATAGTGCTTTTTATAAAAGTCACCTTTTTGATACTTTGCATAATGGCATTCATAGTCAAATAAGCCTAAATAGAAGCCACGGTTTAGCTGTGTCTTTATCGCTTCCATGGTCGCAAGATAAGTAATTTGTGCTTGGCTTGAGCTATCAAACCAAAAGGTTTTATCTTTACGCACAGTTTTATCTATTTGTTGGTCGTTTAATCGGCCAATACCTGCGGTATGAAAATGCGGGTTAATGCGATAGCAATCTGCAATTAAATCAGCAATTAAGCTTTCATCAATCGCGTTTTCAACAACAGCATATCCTGTACGTTCAATAGCATCTAAGTATGTGTCGGTAATTAGCGGTGCGGTCATTCATGTGCACAATCAAAAAAAGGTGCGTAAGTGTATATGAAAAATTCTGCGATGCACGCTTTTTATGCAGTAAAAAAATGAAGAAATAAAGAGGATTGGCTAGCCTGAACAATTACAGGCTAGCAGTATATATTATAGCTATTAGCTTTGGCTTGATAACGCCGTTTTTTCAATGAGGTCAAGTAAATGACTAACATGAGAATTCTCATTGATTTGTTGATTTGTTTGGATCACAAGCTGCTCGTGTGCGATACCTTTATTGGTTTTCAATAACAGTAAATCTGGGTCTGAAGAGACAATATTTGTGTGTTCAATACTGGCTATTGCGATGTGGTTTGACTTTTTAAGGCCATCCATTACTTGTTCAATACTACCTACTTTGATGCTAGATGTTTTATCAAAAGATTCGATAGCATCGTTTAGCATAGCTTGCACTTGTTTAGACTGTGAAAAACAGCTGTACATTGGATAGTCAGCAAAATCGCGTTTACTAATGTCGCTCTTATGCGCAAGTGGGTGGTTTTTAGCTACAAAAATAATCAGTTGATCAGGTAAATGTATATCACTACCAATGCTGTTCATTGCCTGCGAGCATACGCTAATATCAATTTCACCTAATTGCAGTTTACGTACAAGTTCACTTTGCTCTTGTAGTTGCATCTCGATTTTTACATGCGGATACTGCGCTAAAAATTGGCCGCAAGAAACAGGCACGACCGTGCTTGCTTTGTTGGTATAACCAATAACTAATTTTTCGTTAGTGCAACCGTTTAAAGATTCGAATAAACGCTTTTTGGTTTCTTCTAGGTTGTCGAGGGTTTGTTTAGCGTACTCAAGGAAAAGTTCACCTTCTTTGGTTAACTTAACTGAGCGTGTAGAGCGTGTAACGAGCTCATAACCAATTTCATCTTCGAGCGTCTGAATACTGCGAGTTAACGCTGAAGTGCTGATTTGGGTTTTTTCTGCAGCTTGTCGGAAATGCCTCAGCAGCCCGAGCGCCACAAATTGTTCAAGTTGTTCAAATCTCACTTTAATAGTCCCTTGTTATAAGTAAGCCTTTTACGTCCAGGCAATATTATTATACTTCACGGTAGGCATAGTAAATTATTGTACCTATTTTGGGAAGTGTTTTACAGAAAAGTTACATCTAATCAGGATAACGGTCCTTAATCTCTAAGAAAAGTGGTAAATTTTCAAGTAATAAGTCGACTAGAATTGGATCAAAATGTTTCGCCCGCTGATCTTTTATGAGAGTTAACGCCTCTTCTAATGGCCAAGCCTTCTTATAACAACGGTCGCTGCAAAGGGCGTCAAACACATCGGCGAGGGCGGTTATGCGGCCAACTATATTAATATCGTCTGCCATTAAACCTTGCGGATACCCTGAACCATCCCACTTTTCATGATGCTGGTAAGAAATTAAAGCACCGCATGTCAATATCTCGTTACTTGAGTTTTTTAATATTTCATAGCCGATTTCTGCATGGGTTTTCATTATTTCCCACTCATCATCAGTGAGTTTACCAGGTTTATTCAATATGCTGTCTGGAATGCTTATTTTACCAATGTCATGTAGTGGTGAAGCAAGCTTAATGATTTCACATTGAAATGGGTTAAGCTCTGAAAGCTGAGCAAGTAATTCACTATATAAAGCAACACGTTTAACGTGAGAGCCGGTTTCTTTAGAGCGTTTTTCTACTGCTTCTCCAAGAATGTACGACAGCTCTTTTTGCGACTCTTTTACCATTTCTCTGAGTTTTAAATTATCGTAAGCAAGCGCGATATTGTTGGCATAAAACTCTAACAGTTGATGTTCTGTGGCCTGTAACTTACTGCCTTTATGAACATAAAGCATGGTTTCAAGGCCGGCTTTGGTAGGGAAGTAACCAATATAATCATTACTTGTTTTTAGTGATGATTTTCGCTCATGTGCATCTATAAATAAGTTTTTTACTTCATCAGGAATGGTGTTTTGCTGTGGTGTGGGGCCTACACCTGAGGCTGCAAGTAATTGAAAATCTTTTGCTGGTGACGATTGTAGATTAACGGCCGCAGCACAATAAATTTGCGTATCATTAATGCCCATCACGTTAGTAACATGGCTTAAAATTGTTGAAGCAAATTCATGAACACTGTCACATTTTAAAAAGTTAGCAGACGCGTTGATGATCTGTTCAAGACCATGCTTGTGCCGGTCTATAATTTGAATATCGCGGTGTGCTCTTAAGGCTGAGTAGAGCAGGGTTTTAATTTTAATCGCGGTGAGCTCAGTTTTGTTTTTATAATCGTTGATGTCGTAATCGCGGATAATCGCTTCTTCAGGGGCTTCACCTGGCTGACCTGTGCGAAGAATTAAACGAATATCGTGGTTTTCTATTTCATCGCGAATGTATTGAATAAGCTCAAGACCAGCATGGTTGGTTTCCATTACCACATCAACTAGAGCAACAGAAAAGGGAATATCTTTTTTTAAAAACTCTTTTGCTTCCGCCGCAGAGTAGGCGTCATAAAAGCGCAGACCTTTATTTTCGAAAGTGAAGCCAGCTAATACTAGTTTCGTAACTTGATGGATATCTTCTTCATCATCAACAACAAGAATATGCCAGTATTCAGGCTCTTCAGTTTCTATATTATTTTCTTCTAACTGTTCTTCAGAAAATAAGAAATCATCCACAAAAACACCACTTATTGTTGTATCTCATACAATAAGTATAGAGGCAGAAATTTACTCTGCCTTATCTGAAACTGGTTTTTTTTCGATATTCTTTAATTCGATTTCAATAGCATCACAAGAAATGTGGATCTCATACAAAGAGGTGAGAAGCGACAAAGCTAAGCAAGCGAGGCTGATGCCAAATAAAATGATTCCTGTGGTATTAAACTCAATAAATAAAGCAAACATTGATAATGTACACATCAGAAAAGAGGCTACGCCATAAACCTGCATCACCCGAATGAGTTTAATGCGTTTTCTTAAATTGGTAATTTGCGCAACAACTAACGGGCGGATACTTTCCCCTTCACGTGCATTGAGCTCTCGAATAAGCTGAGCAAGCACCAAAAAACGGTTGGTGTAAGCAAGTAACAGTAAAGAAATTGCTGGGAATAACAGTCCCGGTGTTGTTAAAGTCATGTGGCTACCTTGAAATAAGCATTGCAGCGAAGTTAGTTGCTAGCGTAGTTTAGGATTTAAAGATAGAAAAGTAAAAGGGAAGTGATTTGCAAAACAATAATTTAAATCAACCTGCTAAGCAGGACCCATTCGCTTGGGTGAAAGTGTTTCAGGCTGAAAATGGCTTAGAAGCCAACATTATTAAAGGGCTTTTAAAAAGTAAAGGGATCGAATCGCAACTGCAAGGTGAGCTTTTACAAGGGGCGCTTGGAGAGATCCCATTTGAACAAACAGGGGTCGATATACTCGTTTACGCATTAAAAGAGCGCCAGGCGCAAGAAATATTGCTAAACTACCGGCAATTAAAACAATCGGCTCCTGACTGGGTATGCCCTAAGTGTCATGAGCTTAACGGAGCAACATTTGAAATATGTTGGTCTTGTGGGACTGTAAAGAATGACAAAAGCGAATAATTTTCAACGTATTAGAGAATTAAACTATTTGCAAAAAGCGGTATTAGGTGGCGCATTACTTGAGCGTATGCTGCCTAATTACAGCTTATTTAGTGAAGCAACAGGGTTTGGTGATGCCGCGGTTTTTCGTAGCGCATTAAGTGTCTGCTGGGAAAAAATCTTACTACCAAAAAGTAAGATTAGCCTTGAAAAGCAAATTGAAAAAATAGAGCCGAATGTGCCAGAGCTTACTGACTTTGACATGTTCGGGACTTATCCCGCAATCGATACAGCAACCGCTTTGCTTGGCATGTTGCACGGTTTGATAGCTAAAGATGAACAAGAGTTTTTAAATATTAGTAAAATTTCACAGGCTTCAGTGGCTCGTTTTATTGAATATCAACTAACAGTAGATGGTGAAATTGCTGATAACAAAGCTGTTCGTGAACACCCTTTAATGCAGTATGAAATTGATGTGCTTGCAGAGCTTATTGATTTTGTAGAGCAAATGGGCCGAATTACCTCCCAGAACGTAAAAGAGCTTAAGCAACTTGCTGTATCTGACGGCCAAACCAACATAGGTATTGCAATTTAATATTCAGTAATGCGTATTTTCACTGTAAAATACGCGTTTGTTTTTTCTTGGCGGAGTAATTGATGCGAATTTTAGGTATTGAATCATCATGTGATGAAACGGGTATTGCCATTTATGATGATGAACAAGGCTTATTAGCACATCAACTGTATAGCCAAGTAAAAGTGCATGCCGATTACGGCGGTGTGGTACCTGAGCTTGCGTCACGCGATCACGTACGTAAAACCTTACCTTTGATTGATGCTGCTTTTGCACAAGCTGGTTGTGGCCCAGAAGACTTAGATGGCATTGCTTACACCGCAGGCCCTGGACTTGTTGGTGCACTCCTTGTGGGAACTTCTATTGGTCGCTCATTGGCCTATGGTTGGAATATTCCTGCTGTTGCTGTTCATCATATGGAAGGCCACCTACTTGCGCCAATGCTTGAAGAGGACAAACCGGAATTTCCGTTTATCGCACTACTGGTGTCTGGCGGTCATACTATGATGGTTAAAGTATCTGGCATTGGTGAATACGAAGTGCTGGGAGAGTCAGTTGATGACGCTGCCGGTGAAGCATTCGATAAAACCGCGAAGTTATTAGGTCTTGATTACCCTGGTGGCCCACGTCTAGCAAAACTTGCGGAGCAAGGTACGCCTGAGCGTTTTGTATTCCCACGTCCGATGACTGATAAACCAGGCTTAGATTTTAGCTTCAGTGGCTTAAAAACAGCAGCGTCTCTTGCGATTCGTGATAGCGATGATGACGAGCAAACCAAAGCTGATATTGCTCATGCATTCCAAACAGCGGTAATAGATACTCTAATCATTAAATGTAAGCGTGCATTAAAGCAAACAGGTATCAAACGTTTAGTGATTGCCGGTGGTGTAAGTGCAAACGTGCAATTGCGTGCGCAACTTGAACGAGTAATGCAAGGCATGAAAGGGCGCGTTTATTACCCACGCACAGAGTTTTGTACAGATAACGGCGCTATGATTGCTTATGCTGGTATGCAGCGTTTGAAAGCAGGTCAGTTTGCTAGCCTTGATATGAAAACAAAGCCGCGCTGGCCTATTGATTCACTCGAAGCACTTTAATTTATAACACTATTCCTGCTCTGGGGCTTTTTTCTTAGCCCCTACTTTAGGCTCTTCCCCCGCCATCAAGCGAGTAATATTTGCTCTGTGACGGAAAATTATCAACACGGTTAAAAAGGTAACTGGCAAGGTATACAAAGGTTTTATCCACCAAGTATAAAGAGGTGCTAATGAAACCGTAACCAGTGCCGCAAGTGATGAATAACGTGTGATAGCAATAATTATGAGCCAGGTTGCGATCAGCATCCCACCTAGCGATAAACCAATGGGTAATAACGTGCCAAAAGCGGTCGCGACAGCCTTACCACCTTTAAAGCTAAAAAACAGCGGATACATATGCCCTAAACAGGCTGCTACACCAATTAAACCTAGCATTAGCGGGTCTATTTTTAAAAAGTAGGCACCCCAGACAGGGATGGTTCCTTTTAAAATATCAAAGACAAGAACTAAAACAGCGGGGACTTTTCCACCAAGGCGATAAACATTTGTAGCACCAGGGTTATTCGATCCATGACTGCGTGGGTCTGGTAGTTTAAACAGCCGTGATACAAGGATAGCGGAAGAGACCGATCCCAGTATGTAAGCTAAAACTAACATTAAAACTTCTAACACGCGCTTCCTTATTTTTTAATCTGCACTTTTGGGCTATCATTGGCGGCAAAACCATCTGCCGCTCTCATCGAGTAGAATGTAAGCACCTTATTGCAATGCATCTATCCGTTATTGTAGGGGTAATTTTTATATATTAAAACAGTATGACAGCTTATATAGCGCATTATTGTTATCAATAAGCGTTTAGTATGAGGAGTTGTTTTAATATTCATGTCACTTGGAGTATCAATGGACAAGGTATATATATCACAACTACATGTAGACACCATTATTGGCGTGTATGATTTTGAAAAAGAAAGTAAACAAAGCCTGTATTTTGATATCGAAATGTTATGTGATATTTCTGCCGCAGCGGCAACTGATGATATAAATTTAGCACTTGATTACGCCAAAGTGAGTGAGCGAGTGATTGAACACACAACGGCAAAACCAGTTGAGTTACTTGAAACTTTAGTTGAGCAATTAGCTGCCATTATTTTAGCTGAGTTTGCTACTAACCAAGTCACTATACGTGTTAGTAAACCAGCCGCAGTGCCACAAGCGCAAACTGTGGGAGTTGAGATCACCCGTCGTAAGGCAAACTAACCATGGCGCAAATTTTTATAAGCTTAGGCTCTAATGTCAATAAAGAGCATTATCTTCGACAAGCGCTTATTGCCTTAAAGCCTCACTTTCCAGACTTTATACATTCGTCTGTTTATGAAAGTGAAGCGGTGGGGTTTGCAGGTAGTAATTTTTATAATTCAGTGGTCGCAGCAAAAACAGATATGCCATTAGCTGAACTATGTAAACTACTGAAAAAAATTGAGCTTGATAATGGCCGCACTCGTGAGGATAAAAAGTTTAGTCCTCGCACATTAGACCTTGATTTATTGTTTTATGATGACATTATCTGTGATTCGCCTGCGCAATTACCGCGGGATGAAATAACCAAAAATGCGTTTGTATTGCAGCCTCTAGCTGAAATTGCTCCCGATTTTTATCACCCCGTAGCTAAGCTAACTTTGGCTGAGTTATGGAATAATTATAACAACCCACAACAAAAACTATGGAAGGTGGAGTTTTCTAACCCATGAGTATTATTGAGATAATTGTTTTAGCCTTAATTCAAGGATTGACTGAGTTTTTACCTATTTCGAGCTCAGCACATTTAATTTTACCCTCACAAGTTTTAGGTTGGCACGACCAAGGCTTGGCATTTGATGTTGCGGTACACGTAGGTACGCTAGGTGCTGTGGTACTGTATTTTCGTAAAGAAGTGGTGGATATTCTCGGTGCGTGGTTTAAATCGTTTGGTTCACAAGGCGCAACCGATGATAGTCGTTTAGGCTGGTGGATTATTGTTGCGACCATTCCAGCATTATTAATTGGTTATTTATTTAAAGATTTTGTGGAAAGCTACTCGCGTAATGCCTGGGTTATTGCTACTTCAACCATCGTATTTGGTTTGTTACTTTGGTATGCCGATGTAAAAGCAAAGCAAGTTAAGAATATTTACCAAGTAAACTTTTTCAGTGCGCTTTTATTAGGCTTCTCGCAAGTGCTCGCTATGGTATTTCCTGGCACATCCCGTTCAGGTATTACCATTACTGTGGGCTTAATGTTGGGTCTAAACAAGCAAAGCGCCGCACGTTTTTCGTTTTTAATGTCAATTCCAGTTATTGCTGCAGCTGGTTCATATTATGTGTATCAGTTGGCTACAGCGGGCGAGGCGATTGATTGGCATGCAATTCTATTAGGCGCAGGTTTATCATTTGTATCGGCTTATGCATGTATTTTCTTTTTCTTGAAAGTGATTGAGCGCATGGGCATGATGCCATTTGTTATCTATCGCTTACTATTAGGTGTCGGTTTGTTTGCATTCTTAATGCTGTAAAATAGGCTTTAAACTTAATTAAAAAACACCTCAAGTTGAGGTGTTTTTTTATGTTGGCTATTTGGCAATACTCTAATGCCGTGTAGTAATGGTAAGTAAAGCTTATATTTGGCATTATAACGCCTTACTTATCTCTTATTCATTTTGCTCAGGACAGTAGATGCATATTCACATTCTTGGAATTTGTGGCACCTTTATGGGTGGTATTGCCGCAATCGCTAAATCGTTAGGTCATACAGTGACAGGCTCTGATCAAAATGTGTACCCGCCGATGAGCACGCAATTAGAAGAGCTAGGGATTACACTCACCCAAGGTTATGACGTTGCCCAACTAGAACCCGCGCCAGATATGGTGGTGATTGGTAATGCTATGAGCCGAGGCAACCCTTGTGTTGAATACGTTCTTGATAAAGGCTTGCCTTATACTTCTGGTCCAGAATGGTTAAAGCATAATTTACTGCAAAACTCTTGGGTGTTGGCTGTGGCCGGAACACACGGCAAAACGACTACAGCCAGTATGCTGGCATGGTTACTAGAATACGCAGGAATGAAACCGGGCTTTTTAATTGGTGGTATAGTACAAAACTTTGGTGTGTCTGCTCGTGTTGGCGAAACGCCATTTTTTGTTATTGAAGCCGACGAATACGACACGGCGTTTTTCGATAAACGCAGTAAATTTGTTCATTACTTACCACGCACCTTAATTCTAAATAATCTTGAATTTGATCATGCTGATATTTTTGAAGATTTAAACGCGATAAAGAAACAATTTCACCACTTGATGCGTACATTACCCTGTAGTGGCAAAGTGATTTGGCCAAGCCAAGACGAAGCACTACAAGATGTGATTGAACGCGGCCTTTGGAGCGAGAGCGAAACACTGGCGGGTGATTGGGATTATCGCTTACTTAAAGCTGATGGTAGTGAATTTGAAGTGCTACTAAATTCACAAGTGCAAGGTGTTGTCAGTTGGCAAGCTATGGGCGAGCACAATGTCAAAAATGCCATTATGGCCATTGCAGCAGCCAGACACGTAGGCATCGCGGTATCAGTCAGTATTGCAGGATTAGCTGAGTTTATCTCACCTAAGCGCCGTATGGAGCTTAAAGCCGACGTTAACTCAATAAAAGTGTATGACGATTTTGCTCATCATCCAACGGCAATTAAAACGACCTTAGCAGGGCTACGTGCAAAAGTAGGCACTGAGAAGATAATTGCTATTTTAGAGCCTCGTTCAAACACCATGAAAATGGGCGTGCATCAACAAACCCTGATTGATTCACTCGATGCAGCAGATGATGTGTATTTATTTGAGCCAGAAAATTTAAGCTGGTCACTTAAAGAGTACGCAGACAAAGCAGGTATGCATTGCATGAAAAGCACTGAGGAAATCATTACTCAGGTTGTTGCCAATAGTGCGCCGTCACAACATATTTTAATTATGAGTAATGGTGGTTTTGAAGGTATTCATCAGCGTTTAATCACTGCCCTTGAACAAAACTAACCAGTATACGGAGCTTAACTGTATGCAATTTAAAGATAAAATAACGTTAGCTTTTAGTGGTGCCTCTGGGGCTCCTTATGGCTTAAGGTTATTAGAAGTATTACTTGAACAGCAGTTTCAGGTGTATGTATTGATCTCAAGTGCGGCAAGAGTGGTCTTTGATACTGAATCGAATATCAAACTTTCAGGTAATGAAGATAAAGCGACAGAGCAACTGAGTACACTTTTTAATGCCGCTCCTGAGCAACTTAAAGTATTTGGTAAAGACAACTGGTTTAGCCCAGTTGCATCTGGCTCAGCTGCGCCGAAAAAAATGGTGGTATGCCCTTGTAGTGCAGGTTCAGTATCTGCAATTGCAGTCGGGGCATCAGATAACTTACTCGAACGCGCTGCTGACGTGGTTATTAAAGAGCGTGGGCAGCTGATTTTAGTCCCGCGTGAAACGCCATTTAGCGAAATCCACCTTGAAAACATGCTGAAGCTAGCACGACTAGGCGTAACTATTATGCCTGCGGCACCGGGGTTTTATCATCAACCAGAGCAGATTTCCGATTTGGTTGATTTTATGGTGGCGCGAATTTTAGATCATTTAAACATTGAACATACTTTGACGAAACGTTGGGGTTATGGAGAGGGCAAACAGTGAGCGAAAAAACGATCGCATTAAATATTGAAGGCCTAAAAAAGGTTTATAAAAATGGTGTTGAAGCCGTAAAAGGCATTGATTTACAAGTTCAGCAAGGCGACTTCTTTGCCTTACTTGGACCAAACGGGGCAGGTAAATCAACCACTATTGGTGTTATCTCATCGTTAGTGAATAAAAGTGCCGGTCGTGTCCAAGTATTTGGTCACGATATTGATACAGACCTTGAAGCTGCTAAGTCTGAACTTGGCTTAGTACCGCAAGAATTTAATTTCAGTCAGTTTGAAACACTAAATCAAATCTTAGTTAACCAAGCGGGTTATTACGGTGTGCCAAGAAAGCTGGCACATGAGCGTGCTGAAAAATACTTAAAGCAGCTAGGTTTATTTGAGAAAAAAGATAAACAAGCGCGCACCCTTTCAGGTGGTATGAAACGCCGTTTAATGATTGCTCGTGCACTGATGCATGAACCTAAATTACTCATTTTAGATGAACCAACAGCGGGTGTTGATATTGAGCTACGCCGCTCTATGTGGGATTTTCTTCGCGAGATTAATAAGCAAGGTGTGACCATCATCTTGACCACCCATTATCTAGAAGAAGCCGAGCTGTTATGTAAAAACATCGCGATTATCGACAGTGGTGTGATTGTTGAAAACACCACCATTAAAGCGTTACTTGCCAAGCTTGATAAAGAAACTTTCGTACTTGATTTAAAGCAACCAGTGCAGCCAATTAGCATTGAAGGTTATAAATACACACTGACCGATGATCACACTTTAGAAGTTGAAGTGGCGAAGTCTCAGGGCTTAAACCAGGTGTTTAGTGCGCTGACTGAACAAGGTAATACTGTGCTGAGTATGCGAAATAAAGCAAACCGTTTAGAAGAGCTGTTTGTAGGTTTATTAGAACAAGGGCGAGGCGAATAATGTTTAAATATGGAGTAGCGCTAAAAAGTATTTGGATCAAAGAGTGTATTCGCTTTTTACGTATTTGGGTGCAAACCTTAGTTCCGCCGGCAATCACGATGAGCCTGTATTTTGTGATTTTTGGTAATCTGATTGGTTCTCGTATCGGTGATATGGGTGGCTTTAGTTATATGGAGTTTATTGTCCCGGGTCTGATTATGATGTCGGTGATCACCAACTCTTACTCGAATGTTGCCTCGAGTTTTTATTCGACTAAATTTCAAAAAAGCATTGAAGAGCTCTTAGTTGCACCAGTGCCAAACTACATCATTGTACTTGGCTACATGGGCGGTGGTATGACACGAGGTATGCTGGTTGGTTTAATTGTTACCTGTGTCTCTTTGCTATTTGTTGATATTCAAATTCATAATATTTTTGTGATTATGGCTACGGTTATTTTAACGTCGGCTGTATTTGCGTTAGGCGGACTTATCAATGCAATTTATGCTAATAGCTTTGATGATATTAGTATTATCCCGACCTTTATTTTAACGCCGCTGACTTATCTCGGTGGGGTGTTTTACTCTATCACCTTGTTGCCAGAATTTTGGCAAGGCGTATCGCAAGTAAACCCAATTATTTATATGGTGAATGCATTTAGATATGGTTTCTTAGGTGTGTCTGATGTCGATTTATCGGTAGCATTTGGTGTACTTGGTTTATTTATTGTGGGTTTATTTACGTTAGCATTAACCCTTATTAAACGTGGTGTGGGGCTTAGACACTGATGACGGATGCAAATTCGAGAAGTATTGTATCGAATCAACCTGGCTTACATGAAAAGCTAGACGAAATTGTTTTAAAGCACTTAAGTGCTGAATTTAAAAAGCCGATTGCAGAGCATACGCAAGCGGCTTTTGATCAGGTTAACGAAAAGGTGCAGGCATTTAACGGGCCTATTATTCTTGATTCGTGTTGTGGTGTGGGTGAAAGCACCGCTAACTTAGCTAAACGTCACCCTGATGCATTGGTGATTGGCATTGATAAATCATCTCATCGCTTAGATAAGCATGATATTGAATACAAGCAAACAGATGCAGGGCAGTACATTTTAGTACAAGCTGATTTAAACGATTTTTGGCGCTTAGCGGTGGCTGCAAACTGGCAACCTAGTCATCATTACCTGTTGTATCCAAATCCTTGGCCAAAAGCAAAGCACTTGCAAAGACGCTGGCACGGCGCTGCAATTTTTCCGTATATCGTTAAATTAGGCGGCCGCTTAGAGCTGAGAAGCAACTGGGATATATACGTAAAAGAGTTTGCTCGCTCATTAGAGCTTGCAGGGCATAAGTGCGATGTTGAGCTGTATGAAAGCGATACTGCAATTACTCCATTCGAACGTAAATATTGGGCCAGTGGTCAACAAAGTCACCGTTTGGTGATCAACCTTTAATGAATATAGGGGGTCGGTGGTGCAAAATGACTCCCTTGCATTAAAGTAACACCCGCTCGAGCAAGCGCGTCAGCTATTTGTTCGTTATCAACTTGCTCAGCAATTACATCTAACTTTAATTGCTGAGCATATTTCACCAAGTTTTCAATAAACAGATAGTTATCAGTATTGGTATGAATTTGGCTCACCAACCCTTTATCTAGCTTCAAGCCATCAATTTCTAGCTTCCTAATGTGGGGTAAGTTTGAAAAGCCCGCGCCGAATTCATTGATAATAACCTGAGCACCTTTATTTTTTAGGGTGTTAATAAAGGTTTTTACTTCACTAAAGTAAGCAATGGCATCACGCTCATAAAACTGAAAAATAATATTATGAGGCTGCGGATAGCGCCTAAGTTGTAACTCTAAAAACTCGCTTAAGCTTGGGTCGAGAATATCTTGTGCGGTAATGTTGATACTCCATCGCACATTGGTTTTCCTAAACTGCTCAATGCAGCGAGTAAACATGGTGCGCCTTAAAAGACCGTCCATACGTGAGCGCTTTAGCACCATCATAAAGTAATCTGGCGCATGAATACGACCTGTAGCACTGGCCATTCTGGCTAGGCATTGATAATGGTCAATGTGTTTGCTTTGGTTATTATAGACCGCTTGAAAGTAAGGTACGATACGATTGTTATCGAAGGCTTCTTTTACTTCTTTGGCAAGCGTAACATTGCTTCTAAATTTCTCTTCAACCTGCTTAAACACATTTTCATAACGTACAATACGCTGATTATTAAGCTTTGCTTGCTGCAGCGCAACATGGGCATTTTCAATCAGCATTAATTTATTACCTGTAGCAATACCTGCATACAAGCTCACGTAGATATAAGGCTCTTTCAACGCAGGAATTGCATAGTTAAAAGCATTAATAACATCATCGATATTACGCTCATCACTATGCGTTCTTAATAGCGCAATTTTATTCGTTGCTAATCGATAGACAAACCCTTCGCTAGGCATCCTTGATTGAAAATAGCTAAGCAAGTTAGCCATTACTTTGTCGCTCACTTCAGTGCCATAAAAACTGCTAATATCTTCTAACTCATTAATGGCAATAACTGCTAGCTCCATACGGTGTTTGGTGGTTTTCTTTATGTAGTATTCCAGCGCGACATGGTTAGCAAAGCCGGTGCGGGCATCTGTTGAGAGGGAGCGTTTTAGTTGTAAAAAATACAGCCCAGCAATTAGCGCTGCAATAAAGAAAAAGAAACAGCCTGTGATCATTGCACGGGTCACACTGTGCTGCAGTTGCTGATTTAAGTCACTAATGGTTATGTCGGCACCCGTTATATAGGTGTGACCATTATCATCAACAAAAGTCACAAAGATGCTTTTAAAATAGCCCCATTGATCTTTTGATACCTCAAATACCGGTTCTGTTGAAAAAAAAGCTTCTTTGTTAAGCTCTGTCGCTTCGGGGTAGGCATCTAGAAACTGTGTTACGCGGCCATTGTTTTGATCTTTTTGCGTGTAACTCGACGCACTAAAGTAGACTTTGCCGTCGCGCAGTACCATTGCGTACACATAGGCAAGCTGCATTTGTTTTGCATACTCAGATAGGGCTCGGCTTTTGTCTTTATATATTGCCGAAGAGATTGGTAAGCCTGCATTAACTATATTGTGATAGTCATCACCTAGGATATGTTTGACACTGACCGCAGCATTAAGCAGTTTGGTATCGATATTCTCCATGATCTCACTACGCGTGGTTTCATAGGTGTAATAGATATAGCCAAATAAGCTAATAAAAAATGCGGCGAAGCCATATAGCAGCCAGCTGGTTTTTTGCATTCCTTTGGGCATAGAGGTTCCCTTTGCAGTTATCGTTTGATTATACTCAAAAAAAGCGTATCTGATAGTATAAAATGACTGCAAATTTCATTAACTGATCACTTTTTTGTCATCGAAATTAGCGCTTTTTTGCTTTATGCGAGACATTTTCGTGATATTCCAGTAAAGTTAGCCAATTTCGTAGAAACAGTGCCGCAAAAGTGCTTACCTAGATGTCCCATCATCGGGTGCATTTTTAGCTGCTAATTATGGGTATTAGGATGGATCAAAAGCGTTGTGCCGTCGCCTCTAAAGAAAGCTTGATTCGTATTTTTACGGTGCCAGAAGCACCAGACTCGACATTAAGTAAAATCGAATCTGAAATTTCTAGCAACTTAGCAGGGTTCTTAAATGAGAACATAGCTGCTATCGAAAAGCCTTTGCACGAAATTGAAAAAGACTTTCAAACGGCTACTATTCCAGAAGAGCCGACCTTTGTATCTGACTATGCTCAAGACATTATGGAGCAGTTGGTTGCTCATTCTGTTCATACCGCTGCGCCGAGCTTTATTGGCCATATGACCTCAGCATTACCGCATTTTGTGTTACCGCTGTCTAAGTTAATGGTCGGTCTTAACCAAAACCTAGTAAAAATTGAAACCTCTAAGGCATTTACGCCTCTTGAAAGACAAGTTTTGGGCATGATGCATCACCTTGCTTATGGTGAGGACGACAGCTTTTATAGTAAATGGATGCACAGTGCGAAAACGTCATTAGGCGCATTTTGTTCAGGCGGCACTGTCGCTAACATTACTGCTTTATGGATAGCCCGAAACCGTTTATTAAAAGCGGATGGTGACTATAAAGGCATTGCTGCACAGGGTTTAATCTCTGGAATGCTGCATTATGGTTATAAAGGCTTAGCTGTGCTTGTTTCTGAGCGAGGCCATTACTCATTAGGCAAAACCGTTGATCTACTGGGTATTGGTCGCGATAACATTGTCGCAATTGCAACCGGCGAAAATAATAAAGTTGATGTTGATGCGATGCGTAAAAAGGCTCATGAGCTTGAAGCCTCTGGCATTAAGGTAATGGCACTTGTGGGTGTTGCAGGGACGACTGAAACAGGCAGCATAGATCCACTAAATGAAATGGCTGATTTGAGCGAAGAACTTGGCTGTCATTTTCATGTCGATGCTGCATGGGGTGGTTCAACCTTATTATCTTCAAATTACCGCCACCTATTGAGCGGTATCGAACGCGCTGATTCAATAACCATTGATGCACACAAACAAATGTATGTACCAATGGGGGCTGGTCTGGTGTTATTTAAAGACCCAGCTGCGACGGATGCTATTGAGCATCATGCGGAATATATTCTTCGTAAAGGCTCAAAAGATTTAGGCAGTCATACCCTTGAGGGCAGCCGCCCTGGTATGGCAATGTTAGTGCATGCTTGCTTACGTGTTATTGGCCGTAAAGGCTACGAGATGCTAATTGATCGCAGTATCGTGAAAGCCCGCACTTTTGCCGACATGATCAAGCAGGATGAAGACTTTGAATTAATCTCAGAGCCTGAGCTTTGCTTATTAACCTATCGTTACGTACCAAAAGAAATCCAAGCGAAGCTTAAAGATGCTGACGAAGAAACGAAATTAGATATTTACGCTTCGTTGAATCGCTTTACTGCAAGCATGCAAAAACGTCAGCGTGAAGCGGGTCGTTCTTTTGTATCGCGTACTCGTTTAACTCCTGCAAAATATGACCATCAACCCACCGTGGTTTTTCGCGTTGTATTAGCCAACCCGTTAACCTCTAAAGCAATTCTAAAAGATATTTTAGCGGAGCAAAAAGAGCTGGCGAAAACTGATCCGGTATTTAAAAAGTACTTGAGTAAGTATATGGATTAGAAAAGGGAGCGTGATGCTCCTATTCGCTAAAGCAGCTTGCTTTAATCATGTTACTGATAATCGCTTGCGAAGGTTTAATTTTTTCCATCGCCAAAAACTCATCTGGCTGGTGGGCTTGGTTAATTGAGCCAGGTCCCATGACGATGGTTTCACAGCCAAGCTGTTGAATAAAAGGAGCTTCGGTACAATAGTTTACAGCGACAGCTGGTTGACCCGAGATTTTTTCGGCCAGCTTTACTAATGCTGTATCAGTGCTACCACTAAATGCTGGGATAGGTTCATGCATGTCGATAACGCTCACTGCATTTGGGTATTGGGCATTAATCTCTTCTGCGGCTGTTAGCAAAATCGCTTGTAGCTCTTGCACACTTAAACCAGGTAAAGGCCGCATATCAATGTGCATTTCACAGCAACCACAAATGCGGTTGGCATTATCGCCACCATGGATATGGCCAAGGTTCAAAGTAGGGTACGGAATTTCAAAGTGCTCAACTGAATATTTATTCTTTAATTCTTCTTTGATGATTAACAATTTTGTAATCATTTTATGCATGACTTCGATGGCGTTTAAACCACGTTCAGGGTCAGAGCTATGGCCTGAGCGACCAATTACTCTAATAGCTGTACTCATATGGCCTTTATGAGTAAATACTGGTGTCATATCAGTTGGTTCACCAATAATACAGCGCGCTGGTTTTAAGTCTGGGTGGCGGCAAATTTGTTGTGCTCCTGCCATTGTGGTTTCTTCGTCGGCTGTGGCTAGAATTAAAAGTGGCTCTGTTTGTTTAGTTTCATCGAGCTCGCTAATTGCTTGCAATACAAAGGCAAAAAAGCCCTTCATATCAATACTACCTAAACCATAAAGTTTATTGTCATGCTCACTAAGTTTGAACGGATCGTAGTTCCAGCGGCTATCATCAAATGGCACAGTATCAGTATGACCTGCAAGCATTAAACCGCCATCTCCTTCACCGCGTTTCGCTAATAAGTTGTAACGGCCTTTACCGTTTTCAAGCTCTGTGATTTCACATGTAAAACCAAGGCTTTCGCACCAGTTTGCGAGCAAGGTAATAACCCCTTTATTGCTCATGCACAAAGAATCTTCAATCGCACTAATTGAAGGGGCAGCAATTAGCTGCTGATACATAGATATAAAAGAGGGTAGCGACATAAAAAAATCCAAAAATAATTATTCAATCTAATTGCATAACAATATAAAAGTATTTATGATGAATATCAATTCACTTTTTAAGCATAAATATTAGTAAAGCTGTACGATGAACACGAAACGACGATAACCTGATTTCATTACTTTAGACAGTGTTTTTATTCGCAATTGAGCGAGTAATTTTAGGCGTATCGATAAACAGATTTAATAGGTAAAAGTAAGCAATGAATGTAGTGATTATTGGCGCAAGTGGTTATAGCGGCGCAGAGCTAGCAAGTTTAGTTGCTAAGCATCCAAAATTGACCCTACAAGCATGTTATGTGTCTGAAGGGAGTTTAGATAAAGGTAAGTTATTAAGCGATTTATACCCTGAGCACCTTGGATTGTTAGAGTATCCACTACAACCTCTAACTGCTGGAGCGTATAAAGATATCGAAAGCAATGCTGACTATGTATGCCTGTGTACAGATCACAAGGTCAGTGTTGACCTTGCTCCCCAATTTTTAGCCATGGGTAAAAAAGTATTCGACCTATCTGGTGGTTTCCGTTTAGCTGGGAATGAGGATTACCTAACTTATTACGGTTTCGCACATGAACATCCTGAGCTTTTAGAGCAAGCAGCATATGGTTTAGCTGAATGGAATAGCGATGCGATTAGTAAAGCAAACCTTGTTGCTGTAGCGGGTTGTTACCCTACAGCAGCACTTAATTCTTTAAAACCACTTAAAGAAGCGGGTTTATTAGCTGATCAAGCCATTATTGTTAATGCGGTGTCAGGTGTTACAGGCGCTGGTAGAAAAGCCAGTGTTAATACCCACTTTTGCGAAGTGTCACTTGCTCCTTATGGCTTGTTTAACCACAGACACACACCTGAGATTGAGCAGCACCTTGGTCACCCTGTGCTATTCACCCCACATTTGGGTAACTTCCCCCGTGGAATTTTAGAAACTATTTATGTGCAATTAAAACCAGGCGTAACTGCAGAGCAAGTGAATGCGGCTTATCAAGTATTAGCAAACGAGCCGTTAATTCGTTTACTTGGCAATAAAATTCCAAGCATTAAAGGCGTGGCTAAGCAACCATTTGTTGATATTGCATGGCAACAAAAAGGTGAGCAACTCATCGTTATGTCAGCGATTGATAACCTTCTAAAAGGTGCAGCTGGGCAAGCATTACAGTGCATTAATTTAGCCATGGGTGAACCTCACCATACTGGCTTAGTAGGAGCGCTGTAATGAAAACTTGGATCATTAAAGTCGGTGGTGCTGTGTTAAATAGCGCAGATGCCGCAAAAGCGCTTTTTGATGTTTTAGCCTCTGAGCAACAAGATAACTTTGTCATTGTTCATGGTGGTGGAGCCTTGGTGGATGCTTGGCTTAAAGACGCCGGCTTTGTAACTGCAAAACATCAAGGTTTACGTATCAGCCCAAATGAGCAAATGCCATATATTGTTGGTGCTCTTGCCGGTTGTGCCAATAAACAATTGATGAGCCAAGCAATCAGCGCTGGCCACAAACCTGTGGGTTTAAGCCTTTATGAAGCGGGTGTACTGGTATCTGAAAAACTTAAAGTATTGGCGCAAGTAGGTCAGTGCTCAGGTAGTTGTGACAGCGTGCTACCTAGCATGCTTGAACAAGGTCGTTTACCCCTAGTGAGCTCTATTGGCTTTGGGGAAGATGGCCAATGGTACAACGTGAATGCAGATGAAGCTGCAGCGGCTATCGCTAAAGAGCTTAATGCAGAACTTATTTTTATGACAGACGTAGAAGCTGTGCTTGATGCCAATAAGCAGCCTCTACATCAACTTAATACGCAGCAAATCGAAACACTTATCCTTGAAGGAGTCATTCAGGGCGGGATGGAGGTCAAAGTAAAGACCAGCCTTCTTGCTGCCCAACATTTACGACGTGGTGTGTATATCTCAAGCTGGCTGAAGCCAGAGAACTTAGTCGCTTTATTAAAAGGCGAACATGTAGGAACGAAAATTACACCATAGGTATTTCATGTTAAAGAATTTCTTAAATGGTCTTGAGTTAGACCAAAAAGGCGCCCTTAAATTACTAAACTTAGCGCAAAAAATTAAAGCAAACCCAACAGACTTTAGCCAAGCATTAGCGGGCAAATCAGTGGTTACATTGTTTGAAAAGCCGAGTTTACGTACTCGTTTATCATTTGATATTGGTATTAATAAACTGGGTGGTCACGCAGTTTATTTAGATTCACAAAATGGTGCCATGGGCGCTCGTGAATCGGTTAAAGACTTTGCTCTTAATATCTCAACTTGGGCTGATGGCATTGTTGCTCGCGTGAATGCACACAAAACACTGACCACGCTTGCTGAATATTCATCGGTGCCTGTTGTTAATAGCTTATGTGACTTATATCACCCGTGCCAAGCGCTTGCTGACTTTTTAACGTTGCAAGAAGTGCATGGCGATGTTAGCAAACTAAAGCTTGCTTACTTAGGTGAAGGTAACAACGTAACACACTCTCTAATGTTATTAGCAGCCACTTTAGGTACTGATTTTGTTGCAGTTTGTCCTAAAGGCAGTTCGCCAGATTCGCAAATTCTTAAGCAAGCCGAGCAAATTGCAGCAATGAATGGTGCGTCTGTTATGGTGAGTGACAGAATTGAGGCGGCAGTTGGCGCAAATGCAGTCTATGCTGATACCTGGGTTTCAATGGGTGATAAAACACCGCTTGAGCAGGTTAAAGCTAAATATATGCCATATCAGCTTAACCAAGCCCTACTAGAGAAAACCGGTGCGCAAACTGTACTGCATTGTCAGCCAGCGCATCGTGAGTTTGAAATTACCTCTGAGGTAATGGATGGCCCAGCATCAAAAATTATTCAACAAGCAGAGAATCGTATGCACGCGCAAAATGCTCTACTTGTCACATTATTAAATCCAAATTTTGTTTAAGGAACACCAATGAGTTCAATTAAAAAAGTCGTATTAGCCTATTCTGGTGGTCTTGATACATCGGCAATCGTGCCATGGTTAAAAGAAAACTACGGCTGTGAAGTAATCGCGTTTGTTGCTGATGTTGGCCAAGGCGCAGAGGAGCTTGAAGGCGTTGAAGAAAAAGCCATTGCTTCAGGTGCCTCAGAGTGTCATATCGTTGACTTAAAAGACGAAATGGTCAGTGACTATATTTACCCAACTTTAAAAACGGGTTCTATTTACGAAGGCACTTATTTACTAGGTACATCTATGGCGCGTCCAATCATTGCTAAAGCGCAGGTTGAAATTGCCCGTAAAGTAGGTGCTGATGCGCTTTCACATGGTTGTACTGGTAAAGGTAACGACCAAGTACGTTTTGAGTCATGTTTCGCAGCCCTTGCACCAGATCTAAAAGTGATTGCACCATGGCGTGAGTGGGACTTATCAAGCCGTGAATCATTACTTGATTACTTAGCTGAGCGTAATATTCCGTGCTCTGCGTCAGCAACAAAAATTTATAGCCGTGATGCGAATGCTTGGCATATTTCTCACGAAGGTGGTGAGCTTGAAGATCCATGGTGCCAACCAAGTGATCAAGTATGGACTTGGACTAACTCGCCAGAGCAAGCACCTAATGAAGCAGAATATGTAACATTGAATGTGGTTGAAGGTGAAGTAGTTGCTGTAAATGGTGAATCGCTTAAACCATATGACTGCTTAGTTAAATTAAATGACATTGCTGCGCCGCATGGTGTGGGTCGTGTTGATATCGTAGAAAACCGCTTAGTGGGTATGAAGTCGCGTGGCTGTTATGAAACACCAGGGGGCACTGTGATCATGGCTGCTCTTCAAGCGATTGACGAGCTAGTACTAGATAAATCAAGCCGTAAATGGAAAGAAGTACTTGGTGGCGAGTTCTCTCACTTAGTCTATGACGGTCGTTGGTTTACGCCATTAAAAGACTCGATTCTAGCTGGTGCTGAATCACTGTCTAAGTTAGCAACGGGTGAAGTAGTGCTTAAGCTTTATAAAGGCCAAGTTACTGCGGTACAGAAGAAATCACCGAATAGCTTATACAGTGAAGATTTCGCAACCTTCGGCGAAGATGATGTGTATGACCAATCACATGCTGAAGGCTTCATTCGTTTATTCTCGCTATCAAGCAGAATCTCAGCACTAACGAAAAAGTAATTTAATTATTGCCCTGCATTGCAGGGCAATAGCCGAATTTGGAGACAGTTCAATGGCACTATGGGGCGGACGTTTTTCTACGGGTCCAGATGAAGCGTTTAAACAATTCAACGATTCACTTCCTTTTGATTATCAACTTGCAGAGCAAGACATTATTGGTTCAGTTGCTTGGGCTGGAGCGTTAAAACAAGTAAACGTTTTAAACCAGCAAGAATACGATGACCTAGTTGCAGCACTTAATAAGCTGTTAGATGAAGTTAAAGCGAACCCACAAGCAGTGGCTGTAGCAGGACATGAAGATATTCATTCTTATGTTGAATCAGCACTGATTGATAAAGTGGGTGACCTTGCTAAAAAGTTACACACCGGTCGTAGCCGTAATGACCAAGTAGCAACAGATTTCCGTTTATGGTGTCGTGATACAGCTGAGCATATTCTTGAAGCAATCGCAGAGCTGAAAGGTGAGTTTATTGCCTTAGCTGAGCGTGAGCTTGGCACTATTTTACCGGGTTACACACACTTACAGCGCGCACAACCTGTGTTATTTAGTCATTGGTGTATGGCCTATGTTGAAATGCTTGAACGTGATGAAAGCCGTTTAAGTGATGCGAAAAACCGTATGAATTATTGCCCACTTGGTAGCGGTGCATTGGCCGGAACTGCGTACCCAATTGATAGGCAAACTCTTGCCGAAGGGTTAGGTTTTACCGGTGCTACACGCAATAGCCTTGATGCTGTATCTGACCGTGATTTTGTAGTTGAGCTATTAAGCTGTGCATCGATCTCGATGATCCACTTGTCGCGCATGGCTGAAGATTTAATTTTCTATAACTCGGGTGAAGCGGGCTTTATTGAGCTTTCTGATGGGGTAACATCAGGCTCTTCACTAATGCCGCAAAAGAAAAACCCAGATGCACTAGAGTTAATTCGTGGTAAAACTGGCCGTGTTTTTGGCGCATTCAGTGCCATGATGATGACATTAAAAGCGCTACCACTTGCTTACAATAAAGATATGCAAGAGGACAAAGAAGGCTTATTTGATGCGATGCCAACTTGGCTGGCATGTATTCATATGGCGCAAGCGTGTATCAAAGGCATTAAAGTTAATGCAGATAAAACATTAGCAGCTGCAAAAGGTGGTCACTCAAATGCGACTGAACTTGCTGACTATTTAGTGGCTAAAGGTATTCCATTTAGAGAGGGTCACCATATTGTTGGTACGCTCGTGCAAATGGCTATTGCACAAGGGAATAACTTAGAAGATTTAAGTTTAGAGCAATTTAAGTCAGTGCATAGCATTTTCGAATCAGATGTATATCCTGTATTAGAAATAGACGCCTGTATTAAAGCAAGACAAGCGCAGGGTGGTACCTCTCTTGAGCAAGTAACAAGTGCCATCAAATACGCAAAAAAAAACAGCAAATAGCGGTACGTGACGCAACCTTAAATGATGTTGAGTCTATTGCTAAGCTAATTCAGCATTGGGCTACGGTAGGTGAAAACCTACCACGAGCTAAAAGCGACATGATTCACTCAATTAATGAGTTTGCTGTCACTGAAGTTGAAAACCAAGTTGCAGGCTGTGCCTCGCTGTATATTTACGACACTGGTCTTGCTGAAATTCGCTCGCTCGGGGTGGACCCCGAATCACGAATTGCCGGCCAGGGGCGTCAACTTGTTGAACATTTGCTAAAAAAAGCCAAAAGCTTGGCGCTTAGTCGGGTAATTGTTCTGACAAGAGTGCCAGAGTTTTTTGCAAGCCAAGGTTTCAGCTTTTGTAGCAAAGACAGTTTGCCAGAAAAAGTGATCAAAGATTGTGAGCTTTGCCTTCGCAAAGAGAACTGCGATGAAGTGGCAATGGAATATATTTTAAAGCCAAGTAATAGCGCGGTGATCCCGTGTAAACACGTGGCTTAAATTCCCTGGATGAGAAAAACGCACGGTTACCCCTGTGCGTTTTTTTATACCTGAAATTTAGATTTGCTGACTTTTATGATCAAAAAGATCAAAATTTATAAAAGTTGGATCGTTAATTGCTTTTATTATCAGCGCGGTGGCAACGTCGCGATGAAGTATAAAAAAGCGTCAAAAAAATGAGAACGCTTAACTCAGCTTGCAAGCTATTGTAAGCTGTACTGAAAAAACAATTAACTTAAAGGAATTAATTTATGCAAATTTCAAACAATAGCCAATTGCAAATGCAAGCATACAGCCAAATGCAACAAACAAAGCCTGCTTTGGAACAAACTACTAGTAATAAAACCCTGCAATCTGATACAGTAACTTTATCGAGTGAAGCCTTGGCTTTATCCGGCGGGGCTGAAATCCAACGTGGTGGTGGTGCAATGCTCCCGCCTAGTAAGAAAGAGCAATAGGTACTGAATGTCTTTTATTGAGCAACTAGGTTTTTTTTCCCTATCTGCAATGAGTGCATGGGGATTTTTAATGGCATTTTTTTTTAATATTTTTGTTTATTGTATAGATGAAAATAAAAGAAAAACCACGTTGCTCATAAGCTCATTCATAATGATGTTCTCCTACTTAGCTGGAGATTACTTTTTTAATTGGATAACTTACACCGCTACCACTTTTCTAGATTGGGCGCTGTATGATCTAGCAACACTTACATTTTTGGCTATTTCTTTCTATTTTGTAAGACGCACTACACCTTCATTTATCTATCTCATTGCTGGCTTGATAATCAATACAATCTTGTTCCTTTCTGTTTATGTAGACGTTGAAGTCTACCAGAACACAACTCATTGGATTTTATGGGATGTATATTCGATTGGGGTTAATATTGTTGATTTTACAATGATCATTGCTCTAATTGTTGATCGTGACTTCCTACTATTGGACAAACTAAAAAGCCTTGTATTGTCTTCTGCAAATAACCATAAGTTAGCTTAATATTAAAAGCCATGTATATAAGTGATGTTGTTGGAAGTTTGATAGGATCCTTCATTGAATGGGGGTTCTTGATGGTTTTTCTATTTAGTTTAGTGACCCACATTAATAAACCTGATAAACGCTTGGTTATCTTGGCGTTTATAATGATGATTTCATACTTTCTAAGTGGTGTTTTTAACTTATCTATCTATAGCTATCTAAACTGGTTTTATTTCGACCTGCTAACCATAACAACAATTTTAGCGTGGACTTACTATGCAAAAATAGGCGCTTTTAATGCGATCTACTACATAGTCTTGGGATTGTTTTTAAACGCAATTTTGATGATTTGCATATTTATAGATATTGTAGTTACCGAAAACAGAACACCTTGGGCACTCTGGAGTATCTATTCGTTTGGAGTAAATACTATTGATATAATGATGCTCATTGCATTGATTACAAATCGCGACTTTTTACTATTTCATAAATTTTGCAGTTATATGAAATATAAAATTAGACCGTCATTTTTAGATAAATCAGAGCACCTTACTAACGCTTAATGAAACTCGCCGTATTTTAAGAGTATCTGAATTTTAAGACTTACTTCATGCTTAAACTAATCCAAGACAATTTTGGAGTATACCTCGCAGCATTTATTATGTGGGGTTTCTTGATGTCGTTTCTTTATAACATGGTAAAGAAATCATCAGCGCCAAATGGTGACAAAACAGTGATGTGGATTTCACTTGCACTGTTTATCTCCTATATGATGAGCGACCCATTACTTAACGTGGCGCTTGGCTATGATATGTTAGACTCAAGCTTTGCTTATGTAATTTGGGCGCTTTCTGATTTAACAATACTACTCATTGTGTGGTTAATTGCACGTAAGCGAAATCTTGAGCAGGTTCCGGCAAAACTTTATATATACACAGGGCTTATAGTTAACTCATCACTGTTTTTAGGCATGTATTTCGATATTAACTACGCCTATACAGGAAGCTGGTGGTTTTGGGATGTCTACAGTATCACTGTGAACCTGATGGATATCATGATGCTCATCGCACTTTTCAGTAATAAAGACTTTTTAGGGCTTGTGAAGCTTTATAGGCGAATTCGAGGTCAAGCTGAACCAGCTTAACCTCAATAGTTAAAAGCGGTATTCCCAACTGGTTCTAAGTGCTGTGTTTGTTTCTGACTCATCACCAATTTCATCTTTTGAAACAAGCCCTGTCACTTTCCACAGGCCGTTAAACACAGATTGCTGATAACCGAGTTCTAACTGCAGCTGACTCATATCTGACGCGAGCTCAGCGTGTTTGGTTTCGCTTTCAATCCAACGAAGCTTAGCATGGCCACCATAACCGTTTAGAGTGTGGTAATAGGCGCCAAGGATAGCCGATTTACTTTGTAGTGGTGTTGAGCTGCCAATTAAGCGCGAGCGTTGTGTATAGCTACCAGAGCCATATACGCAATCGCTAATTTGCTCACAAGTTTGTTCTGTATTTGAGTATTCAAAATAGCTTTTTAATAGGCTCTCTTTCGAGCCAAAATAGCTTTCAACACCCAGTGTATAAAATGGCTCGCTCGGTGCTAAGCCACTTTCATTTCGACCCATTACCTCAGCATAAAAAGCAATAGGTTGAGCCGCTAAAGTGGTTGAGTACTTAACATCTAAACTAGTTAAACGATGTGTTGATTCATTGCTTTCGAGTGTAACAGGGTCAATTTCTAGGTTAGTTAAATAATCAGAGCCTGCACTGTTAATTGCTATTTCAAGGCCTGTTAATGGGGTGCTTGCAAATCGGAGCGCCCAAAAGTCACCGTCATCTGAGTTATTTAGATATGGCTTTTGTTTGGCGTAAATACCCGTTAACTGCCAGTTACCGATAAATGATAACCAAGTTGGACCGACATATTGTGTATTTGCTCTGGTAAAGCGCACGCCTTTCATGGGCGCCGCATTATTTGATAGTAGTAGGGCGTTATCGTTACTTGGCCCCCACCAATGGCTTACTTGCTCCGCACTAAGTGACCAATTACCCAGGAGTACGGCTAAATAGCTATCTTGGTAAGTAACATGCTGCTTATCAAGGGCGTCATCGGCGTAATTTACACTGACTTTAGCGCTAACACGCTTCCCTGTGATTGAACCATAACTATTTACACCGTTTTCTTGCTGGTGGCGTTTACCAAAACCTTGCTGAGCGAGAGGTTCGCTGTTGTAGTTTAGGCGAATACCTGAGCTGCTTTTTTGTTTAGCATTATCAAGGGCATGCTTAACATGCTGGTAGGCAAATAAGCTTCGTTCATCTAGTTGGCTGGTATTGGCAACGTCTAGGTCGCGTGCGATACCTTGCCACATTAATGGGTAGCTATTAATAGGCTGTTTAATAATGCCTTGGTTAAATAGCATTTCGATTGAAGCGCGAAGTAAAGGGTCGTCACTTTCTATCCATGGCCCAGCAACACTTGGTGCAGAGATCATTAGTAATGCAGTTAAGCTAATGAACTTTTTTAATTTCATCCGTGAATTTTATCCTGTAAGGCTTTAGCTACAATAGGGTCAACAAACTCGCTCACATCGCCATTGTGGCGTGCGACTTCTTTGACGAGTGTCGATGAAATAAATGAATTTTTTTCTGCCGGTGTTAAAAATACACTTTCTAGATCTGGGTTTAGGCGACGATTCATATTCGCTAACTGAAATTCATAGTCAAAGTCAGACACCGCACGAATTCCACGAATAAGCACTTCGGCATTGTGGTCGCGAGCTAAATCAGCCAATAAGCCAGAAAAACCAATCACACTCACATTATCAAGGTGCGCCAAAATCTTATTAGCAAGTTCAACGCGCTCATCAAGGGTAAAGCAAGGTTGTTTACTTGGATTATGCGCAATGGCAACAATCACTTTATCGAACATTTTTGCCGCGCGATGAATTAAGTCTGTATGGCCATTTGTAAGTGGGTCGAAAGTGCCCGGATAGATTGCAGTAACGTTCATAACATTCAGCGATTTATAAATTTGCTTGCTATATTAACAGTGTTTTCTCGACGATGCAGCTTCGAAAATACGCGTATCGGATTAGGAACCTTCACCTATATAAGGTACTAAACCGATTGAGGTTAATATTTTTCAAGGTAGTATTTAATTGCTGCGCATTTGTTTATACTGCTCGGCTGGGGACCGTAATAATCATAAAAACAGAGTAAATAAGCTATGAGCACAAAGGACAAAATCATACACACCAGCATCGAGTTATTTAATCGCCATGGTGAGCGTGCCATAACAACTAACCATATTGCTTCGCATATGGGGATAAGCCCAGGTAACTTGTATTATCACTTTAAAAATAAAGAAGATATTATTCGCCACATATTTGCTTTGTATAGCGATCATTTACACACTCACTTTAAGCCACTGGCTCCTGATGATGATGCACTAGAGAATTTAGCCGGTTATCTAGATTCACTGTTTGAATTAATGTGGCGTTTTCAGTTTTTCTACGACAACTTAGGCGATATTTTATCTCGTGATGAAGAGCTGAAAAAAGGCTATATTGCGTTTCAAGCTGAGCTTTTAGAGCAAGTCAAAGATGTGCTGTTTGCATTACGTGAAGGCGGTGTTATTTGCATTGAAGATGAAGATGTCACAGAACTTGCGCATATGCTTAAAATGACCGTAAGCTTTTGGACGCCTTACATCAAAGCTCGCCGCTTAAGTGGTGAACTTGCCAGAGCTGATATTTATAACGGTATTTTAAAAGTATTACTGCTATTAAAAGCTCATTGCACCGAGCAACACCTAGAGCAAGTTAACCAATTAAGAGCTAAGTATTTAGCCCTTGCTGAAACAGAGCAAAGCGAACAATAATCCCGCAAAGCAGTTTATTTCCTAGACGCTATAATTTTTGTTATAATCGCGCGCCCTTGAGGTTGCTATACCTTAGGGCGTGTGAAATCCACAGTCTAAGAGTGAACTATGCTTAAATTTATCGTCAAATTACACCCTGAAATCGCGATCAAGAGTAAATCTGTTCGTAAGCGTTTTACCAAGTTATTAGAAAATAACATTAAGATCGTTTTGCGTCGTGTTGACGAAAAAGTTCAGGTAAGAAACAACTGGGACAATATCTCTGTTGTTAGCTTACTAGAATCTGAGCAAGTTCGCTTAGATATTATCGATGGCTTAAAACGCATTCCAGGTATCGTACAGTTTATTGAAGTAACAGAAACAGACTTCGACTCAATCGACGATATTTACCAAAAAGCACTTGAACTAATCGGCCATACGATTGCGGGCAAAACCTTCTGTGTGCGTTGTAAACGTTCTGGTAAGCATGATTTCACATCGAGCGATGTAGAGCGCTACGTAGGTGGTGGTTTAAACCAGCATGTTGAAGGTGCGCGCGTTAAATTATCTCACCCTGAAGTGACTGTTCGCTTAGAAGTACGTGATGATAAAGCATACATTGTTACTCAAACTCACTTAGGTATGGCGGGCTTCCCGCTGCCAACACAAGAAGATGTATTGTCGCTTATGTCGGGTGGCTTCGACTCTGGTGTTGCCAGCTATCAAATGATCCGTAAAGGTGCGCGTACTCACTTCTTGTTCTTTAACTTAGGTGGTGCTGCGCACGAAATCGGTGTTAAGCAGGCGAGTTATTATATCTGGAAACAGTTTAGCTCTACTCATAAAGTGAAGTTTGTTACTGTTGATTTTGAACCTGTTGTTGCTGAGATTTTAGAGAACGTTGAAAACAGTCAAATGGGTGTTGTACTTAAGCGTATGATGATGCGTGCCGGTAGCCAAGTTGCAGAAAAACTAGGTGTACAAGCGCTAGTGACTGGTGAAAGTATTGGCCAGGTATCAAGCCAAACACTGGCTAATCTGAGTGTGATTGACCGTGTGACGGAAACTTTAATCATTCGCCCGTTAATCCAACACGACAAGCAAGATATTATCAATATTGCGCGTCAAATCGGCACGGCTGAGATGGCAGAAAGCATGCCTGAATACTGTGGCGTAATTTCTAAAAAGCCAACAGTTAAAGCTAAAATCAAAACTATTCTTGCCGAAGAAGCTAAGTTTGACTTCGACGTGCTAAATACAGTTGTTGAGAATGCGCGTGTGATGGATATTCGCGATATCGACACCGAAGCAAAAGAAGAAGTGAAAGAAGCTGAGTCTGTATCTGACTTACCTAAGGGGGCGGTTGTTGTTGATATTCGCTCACCTGAAGAAGAAGACGCAAACCCATTAGAGCTTGAAGGTATTGAAGTTGTACATTTACCTTTCTTCCGCTTAGCGACTAAATTTGGTGACTTACCAAAAGATAAAGAATATTACTTATATTGTGCTAAAGGTGTGATGAGCCAGCTACAAGCGCTGATCTTGCACGAAGAAGGCTTTAGCAACGTCAAAGTGTATCGCCCGTAAGGGATGCTAATAAAAGCGCGACATGTTCGCGCTTTTTTAATGCCTGAAATAATTACGAGAACTTTCCTCTTGAAACTTTCCTCTTTCCCCTTTCCCCTAGTAACTAGTAACTAGTAACTAGTAGCTCATTAACTTTTTATTTTTATCATGCTCAGCATGGCCTGATTATAGGGAGTTTTTACCCCTAACTTAGCGCCTTGCTCGCACACATAACCACAAATTGCATCAATTTCAGATTCTCGATTATGGCTGATGTCTTGCTGCATAGAAGAAAAGTTTTCAGCGGTGGCTGTCATCACAGAATAGGCTTGATCCAGCGCCTCGCTGAGTTTTACTTTAACCCCTTGTTTATTGGCGACCAGGCACGCTTCACTAAGTAAATTGATTATGCGCGTGCTAAATTGCGGTGCACGTAGCTGGCCATTTTTTACGTTATGAATCGCTGTTAACGGGTTAATTGCAATATTCACTAACAGTTTTTGCCATCGCAATGAGTGAATATCATCGCTCACAGAAAAGTGTGGTAAGTAACTAAACTGCTGCTTAAGCTCACCGAGGTTTTTGCTTGCAGCTGCATTACATGCACCTAACACACTTTCGCCATTACCTGTATGGCTTACACTATAAGGCGTTGTTTTAAAACCAGCTAAACGCGTTGTTAAAAACGCTAACCCTTGCGTGTTTAAAAGTTGGGTATTGAGCTCATCGACATTCCCCATGCCATTGTGAGAAAGAATGATTTGGCATGTTTTACTGAGATAAGGTTCTACTTGTCCAAAGGCAGTTTGCACCTGAAATGCTTTTACTGTTATTAACACCAAGTCAAAGGGGGCGGATTGGCTTAGCTCTTTGTGGTGAATAAGGCGAGCTTTAATTGGGTGTGATTTACCATTAGTCGCTTGATAAAAACGCGTGGTCAGGGTCGGCTTACGGGTCAGCAATGTAATGTCATGTTGTGCAGATAAAAAATGGCTAAACAATAAGCCAATCGCACCGTCGCCAACAATTAAAATGTTAGCCATTACGTTGCTTACTACCTAAATGAAAACCAAGTTTAATAATAAAGTAACTTACAGCGCCGATAAAATCAGCTACAAAATCCCCAACCGAAGCTTGACGATAAGGCAGCATATCTTGCATAAACTCTATGGCTGCACCATATCCGGCTAACAGTAAAATTTGCACCATAAGTGGCAATTTAAAGGCTTTGTCCATCACCATGGCCAGTACAAAGAAAATACCAAAATGCGCCACTTTATCAACGTGTGGAAAGAGGTTGCTCACCCCTTTAATTTCTTTGGCAAATAAAATAGTAAAGCCAATAATGCTGGCTAAAAAGATAACTTGGTAAACACGCCTTGTCACAATAAACCCTAAAAAATGCCGAAATTGAATGGCCAGTATATCAAACAATTTTTGCATCGCACCTGAACAAGTCGGATAAAAATAGAAAGAATCGACAAATAAGCGTTATAATTGCCAACCATAAATGAATTTAAAAAAGACTATGTTAGGAGAACCCCATGCCTTCATTTGATATTGTTTCTGAAGTAGAAATGAACGAAGCGCAGAATGCAGTAGATAATGCAAAGCGTGAACTAGAGACGCGTTTTGATTTTCGTGGTGTTGATGCATCAATCGAACTAAGTGACAAAGTAATTAAGTTAAAAGCAGAAGCACCACAACAAGTTATGCAACTTTTTGACATTCTTGCTGCGAAAATTTCAAAGCGTGGTTTAGATGTATCTAGCCTTGAGCTTAAAGATGAGTCGCGTAGCGGTAAATACGTAATGCGTGACGTTGCTCTTAAGCAAGGTATCGAAAAAGACGTAGCGAAGAAAATCGTTAAGTTAATCAAAGACTCAAAGATCAAAGTACAAGCTGCTATTCAAGGTGAAGAATTACGTGTAACTGGTAAAAAGCGTGATGATTTACAAGAAGCAATGCAAGTTGTTCGCACTGCTGATTTAGGTCAACCATTCCAGTTCAAAAATTTCCGCGATTAATACTCTATGTTTTTAGCTTTAAGCTGTAAGTTTTAAGCTATAAGCCTACAAGTTTCTGAACTTTACAAGGAGCGTATTTTGAGACAAATATTAGGTTACAGAGAAAAAGATATCTTCTAGCTATTTTCAGCTAGAGGATATTTATGTCAGTAAAAAACAAAGCAATAGATCGTAATAAACACGGTAAAATAAACAGAAAATACACAGGCCCACACAGTACTTATTTTTACCAACAAACACCAAGTTGGTGGGTGAAAATGACGATGACCAAGCCAAGAAGACGTTTAAATAAAGCTCTTTGTAAGCTTGTGCTGAATGGTGCTGACCCAGAAGGAATTGTTTTTCCGTTAGGAAACTCGAAACCTCATGAGTATTTCTGGTAATCATTGTTTTATAAAAGCCAATCAGCCATGCTGATTGGCTTTTTTACTTTCGGCTTACAGCTTAAAGCTTAAAACTTTATTTTAGCAGTATAGCCGTCCATTGACTTTCTTCCCCAAAATCATCACAATAACGGCCTATTTTCGAGGTGCTTGCTGTATCTTCAGATACGTTTTATTTCAAAGGGTGAAATAGTCGCAAGATAATCGGGAAGTCGGTGCGTTTTCAGGGAGAAAACAATGCCAACACTGCCCCCGCAACGGTAATGTATATGCCCATGCATTTACAGAGTCCGGAGACCGGCCTTGAAGTAACTTACTATTCGCGTGTGCGGTGGGCACAGGCTAGGGGATATCATGCTAAATAAATCTGCGTTAGGCGTAGCGGTTGCTGCTGCGTTGTCTTTTTCTGTATCTGCTGACGAGCAATCAATCGAGCACATCACAGTTACTGCCAATAAATTCGAACAATCAATTAATGATGTATTAGCCAGCGTTACTGTCATTGACCGTGCTGATATTGAAGCAAGCTATGTTCGTGACTTACCAAGCTTACTGGCCACTCAAGCAGGCTTTCAAATTAATGCTAATGGTGGTTTTGGGCAAAGCTCAGGTGTGTCATTACGTGGTGCAAGTTCTCGTCATACACTTATTTTAATTGATGGTGTACGCACCGGCTCTGCAACACTTGGCTATAAAAGTATTAGCAATATTCCTTTAAACAGTATTGAGCGTGTTGAAGTAATTAAAGGCTCACGTGCTGCTGTATATGGTTCTGATGCGCTAGCTGGTGTGATTAATATCATTACCCGTAAAGCACAAAATACGACCTTAGATGTTACTTTTGGCTCAGACTCTTACCAAGAGTACCAAGTAGCGACAGGTGGCCAGTTTGCGGGTGTTGATGTGGCCGTTAATGCCGGTTATGAAAAAACAGATGGATTTGATGTTCTGCAAGGCTTAGCCCCAGATGAAGACGGCTACGAGAACAAAAACCTTGGCTTTAACCTAGGTTATCAAAATGAGCAGTTAGGTGAGTTTTTAGCGCAAGCACAATACTCAGAAGGCGAAGCAAAATACGATAGCGCTTATAGCCCTGCAGACAGCACTGTAGAAAAAGGCGAATTCGAAAATTACCAAGCTTCACTAGGTTGGAAAAAAGCTTTCGAAAAACACAGCCATGCCATTGATATTGCAATATCAAGTGATAGTTCAGATGACTCACGTATTGATTACACAGGCGCAACGGTGGTCGATAAGTTTGAAACTGAGCGTGAGCAAATCGATTACAATGGCCAATACTTTTTCAATCAAGCGCTGACTCTTAGTGGCGGTTTGAATTGGTATAAAGATGAAGTGAACACTAACTCAGGTACTTACTTAAAAGACAGCCGTGAAGTATTCGCTGCGTTTGTTGGCGCTTATTATGACGACGAACAAGTACTGGCAAACCTAACCGTTCGCCAAGATGATGATCAACAGTTTGGTGATGAAACAACTTACACCGCAGCTGTTGGCTATCACTTAAATGACATCGCTACATTCCGCGTAAGTCAAAGTACGGGTTTTAAATCTCCAACATTTAATGACCTATATTACCCTGGCTCAGGTAACCCAGAGTTAAATCCTGAAACATCAGATAACCAAGAGCTTGGTTTATCACTCAATGTGAATGATATCAGCCTTGATATTGCGATTTTCCGCAGCGAAATCGACAACAAAATCGCTTGGGCACCAAATGCATCAGGGCAGTGGATCCCAACCAATATAAACGAAGCTCGCCACGAAGGTGTTGAGTTTAGCTTTAAAAACCAAGTGTTTGGCTTTGAACACAGCTTTAACTTTACCTACCTTTCAGCGGAAGATACTGAGACAGGTCAATCACTAACTTATGTGTCAAATCACAGTGTGAATTGGTCATTAAACAAAGCATGGGGTGATTTTGATGCCGGTATCGATATGCAATACCGTGGTGATCGTGATGGCAAGTTAACGCACTTACCTTCGTATACGTTATGGAATTTAGTAGGTCACTACCAAGCAACTGACAACTTAACTGTGTCACTACGTGTAGAAAACCTATTCGATAAAGAGTACAACGCCGTTGATGCCTATGGTACAGACCTAGATGGTGATTACATCAACGACGAATTTTATTACTACAACACGGCCGAGCGTCGCCTGTTTGTAGGTGCCCGCTGTCAGTTCTAATAACCAATAAGGTCAGTTGAGCTGTTTGCTTAAAGCGAGTAATTGACATTAATTTGCCCGTTGATGTCATTAGTCTTTAAGTTAAAACACGCTCAGCGTTATTATTAGTTCTGCGTCTAAAAGCTCGCTACCTACTTAGCGGGCTTTTTTCATTTTAGTTTATCTGCGTAATACTGTTCGAACTTAGCAAGCTTAGGGGCAATCAGAATACTGCAGTAACCTTGATTTGGGTTTTCATTGTAATAGTCTTGATGGTACTGCTCTGCAGGGTAAAAGTTTGTAAGCGGGCTCAGCTCGGTGACTATCGGCTCACGAATTTGCTTTTGTAAAGCTGCTATCATGGCTTCAGATTCTGCTTTTTGCTTTTCATCATGATAGTAAATAACACTTCGATACTGGGTGCCGACATCATTACCTTGGCGGTTTAACTGTGTGGCATCGTGTAAAGTGAAGAACATTTCAAGTAGGGTGTTATAGCTTACAATACTGCTGTCAAAATCGAGCTGAACAACTTCAGCGTGACCCGTTAAGCCAGTACAAATTTGCTGATAACTTGGGTTTTCAATCTCACCGCCGGCATAGCCAGAGCTGACATTAAGCACGCCTTTTACGCGTCTAAATGCAGCATCAATACACCAAAAGCAGCCGCCGCCAAAAGTGGCGATTTGTATGTTGTTATCCATATTTCACTCCCTTACCGTTTTGCTGACTATAGCCGAAAAAACAAAACGCCGTAAAGACGGCGTTTTGCTAAAGCTCAAGCTTGTTTAAATTTCTTCTAACGGCTTGTCTTTTGCTTGTTGTTCTAACTTGCTCTGCAAGTACTCAGGCGACTGGGTATTTCGGGCAAGTGCGCTGTATGCTGCAGGTACAACGAACAAGGTTAGTAAGGTTGCAACAATAACACCTGTAAATACCACCACACCAATTACCATGCGACTTTCTGCACCTGGGCCACTTGCAAGAACTAGCGGTACCGAGCTCATCACGGTGGTCAATGAGGTCATAATAATTGGGCGTAAACGTTGTGTCGCAGCTTGGCTAATCGCTTCGTTAAACTCAACGCCTTTATCGCGCAGCTGGTTTGCAAACTCAACAATCAAGATACCGTTTTTCGCACTTAAACCTATCAGCATTACGATACCAATTTGGCTGTAAATATTTAGAGTAAGTCCGGTGTACCACAAGCCAAATAACGCACCCACTAAACCAAGTGGCACAGTAAGCATGATCACAAATGGGTGAATAAAGCTTTCAAACTGGGCTGCAAGTACTAAGAAGGTGACTGTCAGTGCCAGTATGAATACATAGGTCATCGCCGATGCACCTTCATAGAACAGCTGAGATTCACCCTTGTAGTCAATTGCACCGTCGATATCGTTTTCTTCTGCTGCAACTTGATTTAAGAAGTTAAGCGCTTCTTCTAGGGTATAACCATCTGCTAAGTTCGCACTTAAAGTAATTGCGCGCATACGGTTATAACGGTTTAAACGCGATGCAGTGGCTTCTTCTTTTAAGCTAATTAAGCTATCAAGCGGTACTAATTCGCCACTACGTGATTTTAAATAGATATTTGAGATATCAGTCGGGTTAGCAAAGTCTTCTTTGGTGCCTTTTAAAATCACATCGTATTCTTCACCACGATCGATAAAGGTCGTTACGCGGCGTTGGCCTAACATGGTTTCTAGCGTGCGACCTACATCCGATACAGAAACTCCTAAATCAGCGGCTTTGTTTTTATCAATGTTGATTAAAAACTGCGGGAATGTTTCTTTGTAATCATGATCGATTCTTACCAAGCCTGGGTTTTTCTCAGCACGCTCAATAATACGGTCTCGCCAATCGGCTAGTTGGTCGTAATCGTTACCTTGCAGTACAAATTCAATCGGGCGAGATGAACCACCGCCACCAATACCACGGCGCATAATGGCAAACGCACGCACATCAGTCACTTCAGTCATTTTACCGCTGATTTCATCCATTACTTCCCATGTAGAGCGCTTACGCTTATCCCAGTCAGCCATACCTATGATAGCAACACCGCCTTGACCACCCCAGCCCGGCACACGAACAAGCACTCGGCTCAATTCACCAGACTCAGAGTAAGGCATTAAACGTTCTTCAATTTTAGCCATGTTTGCAGCGTTATTTTCATAACTTGCGCCCTCTGGGCCACTCATCATGATAAAGAAAGTACCGCGGTCTTCTTTTGGAGTAAGCTCTGAAGGCACTTTTTGAAACAGCATAAAGCTGGCAACACCGGCCAAAATCATAGTCAGTAGCAAGCTCCACTTACGACCCATATTTGAAGCCAGCGAGTTACGATAGGCGTTTTCGATTTTGGCGAAGGTTCTATCCATCCACTGGCTAAATTTACTCTCTTTTTCTGAAGCTTTTAACACTTTAGAGCAAAGCGCCGGAGATAGGGTTAATGCCGTAATACTCGAGAAGAACACTGCGGCGCTTACTGCCATCGCAAATTCTGTGAATAGGGCACCAATACGGCCATCCATAAACACTAGCGGTACGAAGACCGCAATCAATACGAGGGTAGTGGCAATAATCGCAAAGCCAACTTCACGGGCACCACGAAACGCAGCAAGCAGTGGTGGTTCACCTAGCTCTATACGGCGGTGAATATTCTCAAGCATTACAATCGCATCATCTACTACTAAACCGATAGCAAGCACGAGTGCCAGAAGAGTTAACAAATTGATTGAGTAACCCATAGCCAGCAAGAACATAAAGCTGCCTACTAACGCCACTGGTACGGTTACAGCAGGTACTAGGGTTGCGCGGATATTGCCTAAAAATAGGTAAATAACCAAGACAACTAGCGCCATTGAAATCCCAAGGGTTCTGTATACTTCATCAATTGATTCTTTGATGAAAATTGATGAGTCATAGCTGTCTTGAATGGTGGTGCCTTCTGGCAGGTTACGCTTAATTTTTTCAAGCTCTGCGCGGGCATTATCAACCACGGTTAGGGTATTGGCTTTGGCTTGTTTTACAATACCCAAACCAATCATATTACGGCCATTGCCACGGAATAAGCTTTCGTCGTCAGCAGCTTCTAAGTGAACATCAGCCACTTCACCTAAACGTACTAAATAGCCATCATCGCCACGTTTGATTACTAGGTTTCGAAAGTCTCGCTGATCTTTATAACTACGCGCGGTACGTACTGTAAAATCACGGTCGATAGATTCGATTTCACCGGCAGGTAATTCAACGTTTTCAGTGCGTAAGGTGTTTTCAATATCGCTACTGGTAATACCGCGTGCTGCCATCGCTTTACGGTTTAACCAGATTTTCATTGCGTATTTACGCTCGCCACCAACGCGTACGTTAGAGACACCATCAACAACGGCTAATCGGTCAACAATAAAGCGCTGTGCGTAATCAGATAACTGCAATGAATCCATAGTGGTACTGTTTAGTACAAACCAGGCAATTGGGCTTTCATCACTATTTGACTTAGAGACCTCTGGTGGGCGAACTTGCTCTGGTAAGCTATCAAGGGCACGGGCTACACGTTCGCGTACATCGTTTGATGCGGCATCGATATCGCGGCTGATATTAAACTCAATGGTGATATTTGAGCGACCATTTCGGCTTGATGAGTTAATACTTTTAATGCCTTCGATACCCGAAATGCGGTTTTCGAGTACTTGGGTGATTTTCGTTTCAATAATCTCTGCGCTGGCACCTGTGTAATCAGTGCTAACGCTGACAATCGGTGTTTCAATATCTGGGTATTCGCGCAGTGGCAGCATAGAAAATGCCACTAAACCAAAGGTAAGTAACAACAGGTTTATTACGATCGCAAAGACCGGGCGTTTAACACTAGTATCAGTAATTTTCATGTTTAGCCCTTGATACTTACTTTGCTGCCAGTACGGATTTTAATGATGCCTTCAGTCACGACTTGCTGACCATTTTCAAGGCCTTTATCAATAGCTACCCAGCCATTGTGACGACCCGCCACATGTACTTCGACTTTGTTAGCAACGCCATCTTCAATTTGGAACACGTAGTGTTTGTCTTGCTGAGGAATGACGGCTTTCTCTGGTACCATAAGCGCTTGGTTTGAGCTTAACTCTAATGCGGTATTTAACAGCATACCTGGGCGTAATAGGCCTTTTTCATTGATAAAGCTTGCAGTCACTTCAACGCTACGAGTGACTGAATCGATACGCGAGCTAATATGCGTCACTTTACCGTTAAAGGTTTTATCTGGGTAAGCATCGTTTTGTGTCATCACTTTCATTCCTAGCTGTAACTGCGCTAGGTATTTTTCTGGTACTTTAAAGTCGACTTTAATGATGCTGATATCATCGAGTGTGGTGATGTTTGTAGTATTGCTAACATAAGTACCAATTGAAATTTCGCGCTTGCCAAGTAAGCCAGAAAACGGTGCTTTAATTGTCATTTCGGCAAGTTTTGTTTTAGCGCTTTCAAGTTGTGCTTCGGTTGCGTCTACGCGAGATAGCTGCTCTTCTAGTAACGATTTAGCCGTAGCCTGTGAGCGAGATAGCTCAGTAAGGCGTTCAAGTTGACGGCGTTCTTCACGTAAATTAATGCTTAACTCTTTCACTGCTAACTCTTCTTCTTGAGCTTGCAATTGAACCAGCTTTTGACCTTTACTAACTAAGTCGCCATCATTGAAAAAGATATCGGTAACATAATCGTTTTGTGCACTGCGAATATAAATAGCTTGGTTAGCACGAGCACTACCAATTGCTTCTATTAGCACAGCATTTTCTTCGGCTGTAACAGTGTGCGCTGTCACCTGCGTTGCTCTGTCGCCAAAGTTGCTTTGCTCACCTTGGCTTGAAGGTAAATACAAATAAATACATAACCCTAGTAAAAGGGTAATAATAAAAGGAAAAAGTGCTTTACCAGATTGTGTAGAATACATCATCGTGTTACCAGAAAATTAGTTGAGTGTAGTGTACAAAATTAGTACGTGCCCCGTATGTCAGGTATCTCATAAATTTGTGCATTTGGCGTAAAAGTTAAAAGTTCGGCTAATTTGTTCCTTTATTGTGACTAAAAGAGAGGTTTTAGTATGGGTAAAGAGCCAAAATGTAATTATTGTTTAACGCTTAGAAAGATAGTTTTGGTCACAATTGTGATGTTTATTTTTTACTTTTCTATTTATGGATAAGAAACCTCCTGCACTTAGAGTGCGCGCACAAGCATCCCGCCATGGCAGTGAGTTTTTAATTGTGGGCGGTATTGGGTTAATCATTATTATGCTAGCTAACCTATTGAGGCCCGGTGAAATTAGCATTGTTGAGATTTTTTTAGCCACAACCTGCATAGCGGCAATTTTTATTGGCTTTTTAAAAACTCAAGAACCATACTTTAGCCTAACATTTACTCAGAATTTACTTATTTATCATCACAAAGTTGGGAATTGGCAGCTAAATCATGCTAATTTTCATCATAGTGGTATACCAAAAGTGGAACAGGGCTTAGAATACCTTGAGTTAAATGCAGTTGGTATTAAACTCAATAACATAGATGAATTTTTAACACAGATTCACCCAAGAATTGCCGGACGATTACTAATAGAGCAGCGTCATCTATTTATGCAAGTTATTCAAAAACATTGCAAAAATGGTGATTGCCCATCAAAATGGTTAATAGAAGAGACGGACTACACTGCCCCAAGTGGTCAGCTTTACAAAGGATTGATTGCCATGTTTGCCAATCGTACGCAGCATTTAAGGCAGTTGACAGGATACGATTTATTATTGCCTGCCAATGTACTTGATGTTGATATTTGGCAATTTAGTGCTGATTTGAATCGTTGGAAACTGAATCCTAGTGAGTTTATAGAGACTCGCTTACAGAAAAAGTAAGCTATAGGTGGCAGTAAGTAGTAGGAAAAGACTATGAGTCAAGAACGTTCTTTTATTAAAAGCGGTCGAAACACAATTATACATAAAGATAAAAAACTCGACTTAGTGATTGTGAATGGTGAGAACCACCCACGCATTAAAGTTACTCAAAATGGTTTAGAGCCGTTTAAAGAAGACCTGCCAAAAAACCGTCGTGAAGCCAAAGAGCGCTACTTAGAGATGGTGTATGTATCAAGCCCAGATGTATTTGCAGAAGAAAAGCGTTTGTTGTTTATCCAAGCCTTAGATGGCAGAGAGTACAAAGTTGATTACAGTAAAATAGGCACTAAGCTCTTCGTACGTATCCACCAAGAAAGTTATTTATAACCCCGACTCTGGCACTTTAATTGCTTGTTATTAGCTTATTTGGCAGTCGGCCATGACCGACTTTGCATTTTAAGGTGGTAAACATGAGATTAGTGCCTCTTACCCTAGTTGCATTAACGACATTAACAGCCTGTGGCGGCGGTGGCGGTTCGAGTGATTCGAATCCAGTGGCAGCAACAGTTAATGCAGGCTCAGATCAGCAAATTATTGAAAAAAGTGAATTTACTGTCTCTGCCCAAGGCTCACCAGCTGATGGCACCTTTACTTGGGAGCGAGTCAGTGGCCCCGCACTAGAAGGGTTCCCTGCAGAGGGCGCTGAACAAACCATTACCGCGCCTGATATTAAACTCGACTCTGAACTTGTTTTAAAAGTGAATTATCAAACCGATGGGCAACTTGTTTCCGATCAGGTCAGTATTTTTATTACATCAAATAACCAACTGCCTGTTGCAGTGATCACGCAAACAGCTCCTGAAGAGTTACCATCACAATATAATGATGTGATCACATTAAGTGGCGAAGAGTCTGTTGATATTGATGAAAATGGCTCAGTTGACAGTTACTTGTGGACGCAACTTGATGGCCCTGATTTAACGGCTGACAGCTACAACAATCAAACTATTAGCTTTACTCACCCACTACTTGAATCAAATACCGCGATGACATGGCGTTTAACTGTAACGGATGATGAAGGTGGCTCAGCAAGCACTGAGGCGTCGTTTACCTTAAACAAAACCGTTGAAGTTATTATTGCGGATGCAGGTGAAGATCAACAGGTTATTGAATTTGATACTGTAACCCTTGATGCCAGCAATAGTGAAATTGTGACGGCAACAAAGTCATGTTTTTGGGAGCAATTAACAGGCGAAACTGTGACCTTGGCAAACCAGAACCAGTGTATCACGACATTTGTAGCCCCTGATGTTGATACCGATTCAGAGCTTAGTTTTGAAGTTACCGTGACCGACAGTAAATCGCGAAGCGACACTGATACTGTGATTATCGATATTAGCCCAAAACCACTTGGTTTAATTAACGATACAGGCATGAGTGATTGCTATAACAACTCACAAAAAATTAATTGTGAGAGCGAAGACTTCCCAAGCCAAGACGCCGATGTAGGTCGTGATAGTGTCGCAAACCAACTAGATAAAGTAGGTCAGGGCGACTTAGCATTTGATTTTACTAAAATGAACGAATATGCCGACGAACTCCCTGATGATGCGACCAGCTTTAGTTGTGTACGCGATAACGTCACGGGGCTTATTTGGGAAGTAAAAGAAGCCAGTTCAACATTACCGCCGTCGACAACTGATCGTGCAGCAACAAACCATTATACCTGGTATTTAAATGGTTCAAGTGGTGTGCAAACGGGTAGTGTGCAAGGGGCTGCGAGCTCTACTTGCCCAAGCACCAGTGACTGTGGCCTGCAAACTTACATTAATGATGTGAACAGCAACGATTTTTGCGGTGGTACAAATTGGCGTGTGCCAACTTACACCGAGTTATTAGGGTTATTAGATTATGCCAAGCAAGGTGAGTCTACGTTACTTAATAGTGATTTCTTCCCAAATCAACCAAGTGATATTCAGCTAAGCAGTGATAGCAGCTCATTTATGCCTTATTGGACTTCGCAAACAGCGGCAGATGGTACGAGTTTATCGCAAGCTTATATTATCGATATGAGTAGTGCTAATGACTTAGCATATCCAAAAAGTAATACCGCCTTTGTGCGCTTAGTTAGAACGCCGGGAGAGTAATATGCGAAAGTTACCTTTAATTACAGTGCTTACCGTTATTGCTCTGCAATCGGGCTATGCTGCTGCGCAAGTATGTTATAGCGCAGTCAATGAGACGACCCCTGATAGCCGTTTTGTAATTAACGAAGATGGCACTGTAAGTGACAGTGAAACGGGTCTTATGTGGCAACGTTGTACCTTTGGTCAAAGCTATGATAGTGACACAGATACTTGCGAGGGCACGAGCCAGCAGCTTACGTGGGGCGAAGCTTTACGCGGGGCTGAAAATGCAACCTTTGCTGATTACAGCGATTGGCATGTGCCAAATGTTAAAGAGTTAGCAAGTATTTTAGAGCATAGTTGCGTGCAGCCTAGTATCAATGAAAACGCATTTTTATCGACTAAGCTGCAAAACTATTGGAGTAGCACTTCAGGGATCAGTCGCACTGATCTAGCTTGGGTGTATCAATTTGATAAAGGCATCAACAGCCTTCACGCAAAAACGTCCGATGTTTATTTGCGTTTAGTGCGCTACGAAAAGTAGCCTTTAATAATCTCTAACCGCGCTTGCTCAAGCGCGGTTTTTATTTCTGCGCCTTTAATACCTTGTGCAATAAACTGTTGCGGGTTGACTGCTCGTGCTTGCGTGGCTGCATTTACTAAAGAGTCATAGCTGGCTACTGGCTGTTGCTGACTTATCTCTAACACCTTTAATACTTGCTCAAAACGCTCAGGGCGACGCCATAAATCAAGTTGATTAAAGCAGGCAAAAACAGCCTCGCTAGATGGTTTTTCTGCACTTAACGTTGTTTGATGTGTTTGGCTAAACAGCGCTAAGTCGCGCACTTCATTAGGTAAGCGTATCTTACTAGCTATCGCTTTTATCTCGTCGCTTGAAAGCGCTAAGGTAACTTGGCTAAATAACAACGCAGTGTCACTAACTTGCAGTTTATTCGCATAGGCAAAGCGAGCTTGTAAGGTACGGTAAAGCTCATCACACCATTTACTTTCAAGCTCAGGGCTAATTGCATGCAGGCCGCCAATGCTGGCAAGCACATTTAAAAACTCGCTAAATGCGCCATCAATGAGGGATTTTTCGCATTCTAACCAAACGCGCTCAGCAGTGAGGGTACTCAGTTCACCGGCTTTAACCATCTCGGTTAATAGTGATTTGGTTTCTGGGGCGATAGTAAAGCTGAGGTAATGATAACGAGCAGCAAAACGGGCTACTCGCAATATGCGCAAAGGGTCTTCACTAAAGGCATCGGAGACATGACGTAATACACGATTTTCAAGGTCTTGTTGGCCAGAAAAAGGGTCAACTAAGCTGCCATCTTGAGCTTGAGCAATGGCATTTACGGTGAGATCTCGACGAATTAAGTCTTGCTCTAATGTGACATCAGGCGCGAAATCACAAATGAAGCCGGTATAACCTTGGCCTTGTTTTCGCTCGGTGCGCGCTAGCGCATACTCTTCTTTACTTTGTGGGTGTAAAAATACCGGAAAATCTTTACCAACTTGTTGATAGCCTTGGTTGATAAGTTGTTCAGGCGTTGCACCAACCACCACATAATCGCGCTCTTTAACGTCACGACCAAGTAGGGCGTCTCTGACTGCACCACCAACTAAATAAACCTGCATAAAACACCTATAATTTTGCCTTTTCGCTATTTTACGTTATTTAGCCAATAAAATGTAAACAAGGTTTTAAGTAGCGATGTTTTTTGCCATTATAGACCGTGATTTTAAACGCAAGGAATAACACGGTGTATTTAAGCTATTTTGGCTTGTCAGAAAAACCCTTTTCGATTGCCCCAAATCCTGAGTATTTATTTCTTAGTGAGCGCCATAAAGAGGCGTTAGCGCACCTTACCTATGGATTAGGTGAAGCGGGTGGCTTCGTTTTGTTAACAGGCGAAGTGGGTACAGGTAAAACAACACTAACAAGAAGTCTGCAAGAGCAGTTACCTGAAAACACCCAAGTGGCACAAATTCATAATCCGGCTTTGTCACAGCTTGAACTGCTTGCCAGTATTTGTGATGAATTAAAGATTGAGTACGACGGTACTAATGCGACTCTGAAGACCCTAACTGATGTGATTAAAAAGCACCTTGAGGCAAACAATCAAGCGGGCGGTCACACCATCTTAATTATTGATGAAGCACAATTACTCGCACCTGATGTGCTAGAGCAGCTGCGCTTGTTAACCAATATCGAAACAGATCATAAAAAGCTGCTGCAAATTGTATTAGTAGGACAACCTGAACTGCAAGAGTTACTAAAACGCACTGAATTAAGACAACTTGCTCAGCGTATTACTGCGCGCTATCACTTATTGCCACTGACAGAAGGGCAAGTATTTGCCTATGTTAAGCACCGTTTATTTAAAGCGGGCACAGAGCAAGCCTTGTTCTCAGGTGATGCGTTAAAAGCAATTTATCAAGTCACTCAAGGTGTACCAAGATTAATCAATTTATTGTGTGAGCGTTGTTTAGTAGGGGCTTTTTCGCAGCAAAAATTGAGTATTGATAGTGAGCTTGTGATGCGCTCAGCTGCTGAAGCATTGCCGCCAACCAGCACTCCTGTTGCTGTAGCAAATAAAGAGCCGAGTTATGTTTGGCTTTACCCAGTTTCATTTTTAGCCGTATTAGGAATGGGTATTGGTTTATCCTACCTAATATAACGAGTGTTCATTTATGTCATTATTACTAGATGCAATTAAACAATCAGATCAGCACGCACAAACTGCCGTTGATCATGACCAAGCCGCACTTGCGCTCAAACAACAGCAAGAATTAACACGGTATCGACGCTTAGCTTTTTCATTTGGGCTATTACTGGCGGCAATATTGACGCTTATGGCAGGATTTTCGATTGGTAAATGGTTACAGCAAACTAAACCTGCTGCTGAGCAGCCAAAGCTTGTTAATAACAGCAATGAAACCACAGAAAGCGTTGCCACTGAGGCTCAGGCAAGTCCTGAAACACAGCAACCCGCTAAGCAACAGCAAGTAGCGCAAAGCCAAACCCCGCAAGCGACCAATAACCCAGCCCAAGTAACAACGATGCAACAAGGGCAAGTGCAACAATCTGTACCGCAACAAATGATGCAGCAGGTTCCGGTGCAAGGTCAGCAATATCAGTGGGTACAAGTTCCGGTAAATTCAGCCCCTGTGTATGCAAATCAAGGTTATCAAGTACAACCTCAGTACCAGCAACAAGCTGTGTATCAAAATCAGCCAGTGTATCAATCACAGCCACAGTTTTCGCAGCCAATGCAACAAATCAACCCGCAGCAAATGAGCAGTAATGGCATTGATTTAAGTAAATACAAGGTGCTCGGCAAGCCACTTAATGGTCAGCCAACTCAACCAGCTTCTCAACCATCAACAAATGATGAGCTCAAAGATGTACCAGATACATTGAAAGATGCTTTTGCTAAAGCGGTTGAAGATGTTGATAACAAACATAGTGTTGATATTACCCGTAGCACTAAAAATACGTCTTATGCAGAGCCAATTGAGCTCTTGCCTGATGCATTACAAAACCTAATTCCTACCATTAAATACCAAGCGCATATTTATGCTTCAGAAACATCAAAGCGCTGGATTAAGTTAAATGGTCGTGAGTTATACGAAGGCGATAACATCGGCGTGTTATCAGTCATTGAAATCACTCCAGAGCAGAGCTTATTAAGCTACGATGGCTATGAGTTTACTTTAAAAGCATTACAAGACTGGCCTGAGTAGCCAGTCTTTATTTTAGGACTAAGGTAAAATAGCACTCTTAAAAAAGCGGATCAGGTCGATGTTAAAGTCTCTCGGCCTGACTGCTGATTCTAAGCTATCGTGGCAACGGCTGTTAGCCAAATCAATATCTTGCACTTCGGTATAGCGTGCATGTTTAGCGTTATAAAACACTTTAACTTGAGGTTTTAAAGGACTAGTAGGGTTACTGTGAGTGACCACACCTAATTTTTGGCTCTCAAGTTTCACTAAGGTGCCGACTGGGTGAACACCGATGCACTGAATAAACTTAGTGACTAGGTCTCCGTCAAAGCTATCTGGGCAGCCATCTTTAAGTATCTTAAACGCCTTAATTGGCTCCATGCCTGCTTTGTAAACCCGCTCAGCGGTTAATGCATCATACACATCAACAATCGAAGCCATGCGTACGTACAAGCTTATCTCGTCACCACTTTTACCAAATGGGTAGCCACTGCCATCTAAACGTTCGTGATGGAAGCCAGCTATATCTACAGCAATCCCGCTCAAGCCTGCTTGCTCTAAAATTTCTTTACTGAAACGAGCATGGTCTTGAATTACTTGGTACTCTTCGTCGGTTAATTTGCCAGGCTTATTGAGTATCTCATCGGGAATATTGATCTTGCCAATATCGTGAAGTAAAGCACCGGTCGCAAGCTCTTCAATAATGGCTTTTTCAATACCTAAGTGCTTAGCAAAAATACTCATCAAAATTGATACATTGATAGAATGCTCAAGTAGGTAAGCATCCTTTTCACGCATACGAGTGATACAGGCAAGCGCATCTTGGTTACGAAAAACCGAATCAATAAAGCCACTTGCGAGTTCTTTAAAAGGGGCTATATCAATTTTGTTGCCATCGCGGATATCGTCAAAGGCTTTGCTTTGTAATGACCTTGCTTCGTTATATAAGCTGTTTGCTTTGCCCATTTCTGCCGACACACTGTGAGTGGTGTGCCAAGGATCGAATGCGGTCGTCTCGCCAACAGGTTGCGGATTATGTTGCTGCTCAACCACTTTATTCTCACTGTCTAAGGTCAGTGTTTTGTCTGGGTCGATAGCTATTTCTAATATGCCAGCCTTGATCAGCTTATCTATACTTCCCTGTGTTTTTACCCAACCTTGGTTTTTTATACGGATCTTGCCTGTTTGTTTTGTCACACTTTGGACAAACATGCCGGGCTTTAGTTGATTGATAGGGAGTGTTTTCAAAGCCTTTACTTCTAGTCGAATACATTACTATAAAACTAGCAGAAAATTTGTAGCTCGGTAAACAAGAATAGTAAAAAGGTATCTGTAAAATCAAAAGCCCCCGCAAATGCGAGGGCTTTTAATTAGCTCAGGAAAGTTTAATTTCCTTTAACTTATACGATTACTCGTCGTCTTCAACTAAGGTCATTAGTGATGTGTTACCACCTGATGCGGTTGTATCAACACTGATGGTTTTCTCAGTGAGTAAGCGCTTGATTAGCGTGTCGTAGTACTCAGAGCTGATCACAGGCAGAATCGCACCTTTACGTTGTGCTAGCTGCTGGCTAAAGTAGCCTAAGCGTGATGAACGAGCAGCAACAACCGCACCTGCAAGGTGAGGGTGCGCCAAGATAGCTTGTAACTGATTAGGTTTAGCTACTTGGAATACACCTTCAGCGATACCTGTTGAGATAAACTTGTCTCTGAATGCAACTGCTTCGTCAAAGAATAACTCAGAAGCAACCGTGATTACTGTGTTACCAGCAGCAAGTGCTGTGATAATCGAAATTGCCCAGAAGTTAAATGACGTACTCTTATCAGCATAACAAACCACACAGCCACGAGGCTCTAAGTGAAGTGTGTTTGACTCACCCGTTGGTCCAGGTAACACAGTGTGCTTACGCATGTGTTTTTCAAGACGGTTAAGTTGCGCACGAGCATCAGCTAGCGTTAATGCCAAATCATCGGCAAGCTCGTCGATAATTTCTACAGTCGCTACTTTTGCAAGTAATTGACGTACAGCAGAAACTCGGTCGTTCAGTGGTGTCGCACGCCAGATTTTCTCGTCGCGTAATGAGTTATCCATTAGCGTAGCAACTTGCTCAGCTGCACCTGAATAGTGGTGAGTATCTAACTCATCAGGTGTTAGGTTAGTCATTTGTACGTTATCTGGTGATGCTTTTTCTTTCACTAGGCGTTGTAGGTAATTAGGACCACCCGCTTTAGGGCCTGTACCAGATAAACCACGTCCACCGAAAGGTTGTACGCCAACAATCGCGCCGATCATATTACGGTTGATGTAAACGTTACCTGCACGTGACATTTTCGCTAGGTATTCACAGCGCTCTTCGATACGCGAATGCACACCCATAGTTAAGCCAAAGCCCGTGCCATTGATTTGGTCAATCACGTTATCAAGCTCTGTGCCTTTAAAGCGGATGATATGTACACATGGGCCAAATACTTCGCGCTTAAGTACAGATAAATCTTTGATTTCGTATAAACGAGGCGCGAAGAAGTAAGCACCATTTTCATTGTTATCAGGAATAGCACACTCATAGTGAAGTGTTGCATTACCTTTTAAGTATTCAACATGGTCATTTAAATTTTTCAGTGCTTTTTCGTCGATAACAGGACCGATATCAGTTGAAAGCAATGACGGGTCGCCAACGTGAAGCTCTTTTAAAGCACCTTTGATCATCTCAATGATGCCATCAGCAACGTCTTCTTGTAAGAATAATACACGCAGTGCAGAACAGCGTTGACCAGCACTTTGGAAACCTGAACTGATCACATCGTCAACAACTTGCTCTGGTAGAGCGGTTGAGTCAACGATCATACAGTTTTGACCACCAGTTTCAGCAATAAGCGGTACTTGAATATCATTACGCGCAGCAAGTGTTTGCGAAATAACAGTACCTGTTTCTGTAGAACCTGTGAACATAACAGCTTGAATACGCTCATCAGGAACGATGGTTTTACCTACTTCGCTACCACGAGCAATAACAGGTTGTACAACGTGCTCTGGTAAACCTACAGATAGCATAAGTTCAATGGTACGAAGTGCGATTAAGCTTGTTTGCTCAGCTGGTTTCGCAATAACTGTGTTACCTGTCACGATTGCTGCAGCTACTTGACCTAAGAAGATTGCAAGTGGGAAGTTCCATGGGCTGATACATAAGATCACACCACGTGCTTCAAAGCGCTCATCTTCAGAAAGTTCTTCAGCGCGTGCTGCGTAGTAGCGGCAGAAATCCACTGCTTCACGAACTTCATCGATACCATCTTGCGTTACTTTACCTGCTTCTTTGATACATAGTGCCACTAACTCATCGTGGTGACGCTCTAAGATGTCAGCAACACGACGTAATAAGTTTGCGCGCTCTTTTACTGGCGTTTGTGACCATGACTCAAATGCTTTTTCTGCATTTTCTAAAAGAGCAGTCATTTCGTCAGAAGATTGTAGTTTCACATGACCAATGATTTCTTTGTGATTTGCAGGGTTCTTCACAGGAAGAGAGCCTTCTGGCACATCGCTTAATTCAATGCGGTGCTCAGCAAACCAGGTATCAAGGTTTTCTTTAAATGGTGTGATTACATTGATATCAGTTAAGTCCATGCCTTTTGAGTTAGCACGTTCTTCACCGTATAAATCAATAGGCATCTTAATTTGCGTGTTGTACTTGTTACGTAAACCTTGCAGTGTTTCTACAGGGTCAGGTAATAGTGATTCAACAGGCTTAGTCGTATCAACAATCGCATTAACGAATGACGAGTTAGCACCGTTTTCTAATAAACGACGTACTAAGTAGGCAAGTAAGTCTTCGTGTTGACCCACTGGTGCGTAAACACGACATTGAATTTTCTCTTGGGTTACGATTTGGTCGAATAACGACTCACCCATACCGTGTAGGCGTTGGAATTCAAAACCTTCGTTGTCGCCTTTTGCAACTTCTAAGATTGTTGCTGCAGTGTAGGCGTTGTGTGTAGCAAATTGCGGGTACAGTACATCACGTGCTTCTAGAAGCTTAATTGCACAAGCTTTGTAAGAAACGTCAGTGGTCGCTTTACGTGTAAATACCGGGTAATGATCTAAACCATCTTGTTGAGTGGTTTTGATTTCTGTATCCCAGTATGCACCTTTTACAAGGCGAACCATTAGTTTACGACCAACGCGACGAGCTAGCTCTGCAACCCACTCAACGACAAAAATAGCGCGCTTTTGGTATGCTTGAACTGCTAAACCAAAGCCGTTCCAGTTACCTAAATCGTCATCACTGAATACCGCTTCAATAACATCTAAAGAGATATCTAAACGGTCAGCTTCTTCAGCATCAACAGTAAAGCCGATATCGTAGCTTTTCGCTGCAAGCGCAAGTTCTTTTAACTTAGGTACGATTTCAGCAATAACACGTTCACGATGTGTGAATTCATAACGTGGGTGAATCGCAGAAATTTTAACTGAGATACCAGGGCTCTTGATTGGACCACGGCCATTTGCTGCTTTACCAATCGCGTGGATAGCTGTCATGTAGCTGTTGAAGTAACGCTCTGCATCTTTCATTGTGCGTGCGCCTTCACCTAGCATATCGTATGAGTATACGTAGCCTTTTTGCTCTTTATCGGCTGCACGTTCAATTGCTTCGTCGATAGTACGACCCATAACGAATTGCTTACCCATGATCTTCATCGCGAAGTTCACAGATTTACGAATAACAGGCTCACCTAAACGACCAATTGTTTTTTTAAGAACACCGAATTGCTGCTCTTTTGATTTGTCGCTGTAGTTAACCATTTTACCGGTTACTAACAGACCCCAAGAAGAGGCGTTTACAAATAAAGAATCGCTGCTACCTAAATGCGAGCTCCAGTCGCCTTTAGCAAGTTTGTCACGAATTAGTGACTCTTGCGTTGCTTTATCTGGAACACGTAATAGTGCTTCTGCAAGACACATTAATACAACGCCTTCCTCACTTGAAAGTGAGAATTCATTTAATAGTGCATCTACACCGCTTTGACCATCCTGATCGCGACGGATATTTAAAACCATTTGACGAGCACGTTCCCACGCTCGGCTACGCGCTTTCACGCCTACTTCAGCCAAAGGCAAAATATGATCAATAACCGCATTTTCGTCAATACGGTAGAAATCACGGATCTTTTGTCTAATTGGACATTCAGTTGTCAAATCGCCATTAAATAGCATATGTAACCCTCTGGTATGTGGAGTCTAGAAATGAACTTATTGCATTTCTTACCATTGATATAATTCGTGCATTCTAATTAAAATCCAGCAGAATATGCTGGTTAAATTTTTCGATTTACGATAATTTACAGGGCATACCGTTAACTTAGCCGCATAAAATTCTGTTATGACCAGTCCGAATAGATTACGCATGTTAGATCGCATCGATTTAGCAATTTTAGACGCTCTGCAAAAAAATGGCAGAATATCGAACGTAAACCTCGCAAAACAGGTAAATCTGAGCCCAAGCCCGTGTCTAGATCGTGTAAAACGTTTAGAGCAAGAAGGCTACATCGAAGGCTATTACGCAAAGCTTAGCGAAGCAAAGCTTAACCAGAGCTTGTTAGCACATGTGCAGGTATCGTTAGTGACCTCGAATACATCGGTATTTAAAGTGTTTCGTGAATATATTTTAAATATTCCACAAGTGGTTGAATGCGACATGGTTGCTGGTGGCTATGACTACTTATTAAAAGTACGAGTCTCAGATATGGATGAATACCGCCAAGTGCTGGGGGATTTAGTTGATATCCCAGGGGTAGGTACGCATCACACCTATATGGTGATCGAAAAAATTAAACAAGATACCGGACTAAGGTTCGATATATAGATACAAAAAAAGCACCATCAGGTGCTTTTTTATTGACTATTTAGTGGCTTATGCCCAGCCGTCGTAACGTTTACGGCGAGATAACACCACGGTTAAGATAATACCTAACAGTAAGCCGATAAATGCAATTGCGCCGCCATATGTAAGTAGCTTACGCTTCTCTTTAGCACTGGCTGTTTGCTTTGCATTGCGCTCAGACTCAATGGTGTTCTTAAGTGTTTCGATTTGCTTGCTAAGAGCTAGGTTTTGCTCTGTAAGTGATTTGTTCTGCTCTTGAAGTTGTGGCAGTTCAATTTCAGCTTGGCGAAGCTGCTCTTGCATGACCGTCATGTCGTTATTCAGCGCTTGAAACTGTTGTTGAATACCCGCGTTTTCAGTAACAAATTTTGACTCTACCCAACCTTCACGATCTTTATCATCACGAATTTTAAAGTAGCCATTATCTTCACCTGACAACAACACAACTTGCGTACCAGCATCAACTGAACCCAAAATGCGGTAGTTTTTGCTTGGGCCTGAGTGCATAAAGGTATACAGGTTATCGACTATGTATGCGGTGTTTTGGCTGTCGCTGCTTGGTGCTTCTTCTGCGTAGCTAATAAAAGAGGTGGCCGCAAGGAGCAACCCAAAAATACACTGTTTTAACATCAATCTACCTTGTTAATGTGATCTTGCCTAGAAGTGGCTAAATTTATAATTTCTTTATGTATAGAGATAGTAGGGATTTCAACTATTAATAGCAAGGCTGATATTGTAATCCGTGCGTGAGCTTAACCGTAAAAAACAGGAAAAAATTTGCATTAACAGTCTGCTTTGTTTATTTTGATCACTTATTTATTTTAAATGTACTCCGCAAAGCGAATGGATACTGAGATAGAACTGAAGTTTTTGGTGTCAGATGCCGTTGTTCCACTGATCCCCGCATTAATTACCCAATTTGCAAAAACCGTTACTAACAAACCGTCACGCAATTTACAAAATGCTTATTACGATACGCCAAGCCGAGAATTACGCGCTTTAGATATTGGCCTTCGTACTCGCTGTTGCGATGGTGAGTGTGAACAAACTATCAAGCTTGCTGGCGAAGTGGTTGGCGGCTTACATCAGCGCCCAGAATACAACTTACCACTGTCAGGTAACCGCCCTGATTTACTCGCATTTGATGCTGCTATTTGGCCGCATGGCATGCAAGTGTCTGGTATTGCTGAAAACCTATACCCAATTTTTAGCACTAACTTTATACGCCGTACTTGGTTACTCGAAACCGAAAATGGCGCAAAAATTGAAGTGGTATTAGATAAAGGTGAAGTTGCTGCCTCGGGTCAGGTTGAGCCAATCTCTGAACTTGAAATCGAACTGATTGAAGGTAGTCGTAATGAGTTGTTTGCTTTGGCAGATAAACTGGTTAGTGAAAGCCATGTTCGCTTAGGGCTTTATTCTAAAGCTGCTCGAGGTTATCGTCTTGCAGATGACAAACCATTAAAAGCAAGCAAATCAATTGGCTTTGTGCCACTAAAACGTGGTGCAACCCAAGAACAAGCTTTAGTAGAAAGCATTAACTACGCGATTCGCTTTGTACAAAAACATGAAGCCTGCTACTTCATAAAACCAAGCTTAAAAACCCTAAAGCGTGTCACCGACGGTATTCGTTTAATTCGCCATACATTTTGGCTGTTTGACGATATTGTTAGTAAAGACGATACCGACTCATTGCGTACAGAGTTAAAGTGGTTATTGAGCGAATTAGCGTGGGTTGAAAATGCTATTCAGCTAAAAACCTACACATCTAAGCGCCACGCATACTACAAAAAAATCAACAGTGCGCCTGAGCTCACACAAGTTATTAATGACTTAAAAGAGTTACAGCCAAGCATTGATGATATTGAAACTCTTTTTCACAGCACCCGATACAACCGCTTATTATTACAATTAACAACCTGGTTAATTGAAAAACAATGGCGCAAATCATGGGGGCAGGCTGAGTTTCAGGCAGCAGAAAAACCAGTTGCCGATATTGCTAAGCGTTTATTTGCTAAAGATTGGCACGACATGCACGAGCTTATTCCTGAGCAGCAAGTGTTTACAGATAAAGACTATTTGGCACTACGCACCCGCCTTGAAAACTCATTGCTCAGCGGCAACTGCTTAGGTGCCTTGTTCGATAAAGAAGATCGAAATGAGTTCCGTATGCCGTGGGTTGATATCTCTCATGGTATTTATGAATTAAGCACCCTTGAGTACTTAAAGCAGTTATGCGCAGGGCAAGACGACTTAGAGCTGACCAAAATTCAATCATGGCTTGATCAAAAGTCTGAGTTTTTGGTCAGTGCGATGGAGCAAAGTCGCCACGCGTCATTTAATACAGACCCTTATTGGTTTTAAATAAATGCGCTTGTGCCTATGGGTAGGGTTAGCATGTTTGAGTCTCTCGGCAGTAGCTAACCCTATTGAATGGCAAACCTATAAACAGCAAGACGACATAAAGGTTAGTTATAAAAAGCACGAAACTGGTATTATAGAAATTAATGCTTCTGTGCTGGTAAAAAATGCCAAGGCCAGTGATTTTATGGCATTGCTCAGTGATACCGACAACGCCGCAAACTGGCTCGAAAATGTCAAAAGCGTGACCTTAATGGAGCGCTTAAGCCCTTCAGAAACCCTTGTTTATACCCACTTTAACTCGCCTTGGCCGGTGTCAGACCGAGATTTAGTAAGTTACTCTTGTTATCGCGCTTTAGATGAGCACAAAACCGAGTTACAAATCAAAAGCCAACCTTATGCAAAAGCCGAAGTCTCTGGCGTTGTGCGTATTAAAGACCTCACCGCTTATTGGCGTTTAGAACAGCAACAAAGTAATTTGTTGGTCAGCCATCAAGCCTACGCAGATCCTGGAGGTTCCATTCCGCATTGGTTAAGTAACAAGGTTTCGCTAAAAAGTGTTTATAAAACGCTACAAGCACTGAGAGAACAATTAACTAATGATCAGTTTTCCCGCGCAAACACCAGCAGTATTCCAGGTGATTGCTAGCGTTTAATCAAGCGTATTTGGGTGACAGAGTAAGAATTTATCATTATGATCGGGCTAATTCTGAGCGGGTAGGTAAAAAATGAAAGAACCAAAAATTCCCCTAGTTAATAAGCCAAATGGTATTGGCTTTGGGCGTATTTTAAAAGCAACCAAGTGTTCTATTAAAGGCTTTAAAGCGGCATTTAAAGAAGAGTCGGCATTTCGCTCTGAAATCTATCTAGGGGTGTGTTTATTACCCTTGTCAGTGGTTCTTGCGCAGTCATTAAATCATTGGTTAGTGTTGTTTATTCCTTACTTATTATTGTTAATTGTTGAGTTACTGAACTCGTCGATAGAAGCGCTCACTGACCGAGTAGGGATTGAGTATCATGTATTATCGGGACGAGCTAAAGATATGGCTTCTGCGGCAGTGACATTGAGTTTGCTAATTCTAGCTTTAGTTTGGGGTGTCGCAGTTTACGAAAAGATAGTGAGTTACTTATAAATCAGACACAAAAAAAGCGCCAAACGGCGCTTTCTTCATTTTATCAAACCTATTACAGGCCAGCAGCTGCGCGAAGTGCGTCTGCTTTGTCTGTACGCTCCCAAGGGAACTCATCACGACCGAAGTGACCGTATGCCGCAGTCGGTTGATAGATAGGACGCTCAAGATCAAGCATTTGGATTAAGCCGTAAGGGCGTAGGTCGAAGTGCTCACGTACTAATTCAATTAGACGCGCTTCTTCTAATTTACCTGTACCAAATGTCTCGATGCTGATAGATGTTGGCTCTGCAACACCGATAGCGTAAGAAACTTGTAGCTCACATTTGTCAGCAAGGCCAGCAGCAACCACGTTTTTAGCAACGTAACGAGCAGCATATGCAGCTGAACGGTCAACTTTTGATGGATCTTTACCAGAGAAAGCACCACCACCGTGACGAGCCATACCACCGTATGTATCAACGATGATTTTACGACCTGTAAGACCACAGTCACCCATTGGGCCACCGATTACGAAACGGCCAGTTGGGTTGATGAAGAACTTAGTTGCGCTTGAGATTAGCTCAGCAGGAAGAACCGGCTTAATGATAGTTTCCATTACCGCTTCAACTAAGTCGTTTTGTGAGATTGAATCACAGTGTTGAGTTGAAAGAACAACTGCATCAATACCAACAGGCTTGCCATTTTCGTATGCAAACGTTACTTGAGATTTTGCATCTGGGCGTAACCAGTTAAGCTCACCGCTTTTACGAACTTCAGCTTGGCGCTGAACTAGACGGTGCGAATAAGTGATTGGTGCAGGCATTAAAACGTCAGTTTCATTACATGCGTAACCGAACATTAGACCTTGGTCACCAGCGCCTTGCTCTTCAGGGCGAGCACGGTCAACACCTTGGTTGATGTCTGGAGATTGTTTACCGATAGTGTTTAGGATTGCACAAGAGTCAGCATCGAAACCCATGTCTGAGTGCGTGTAACCGATTTCACGTACTGTTTTACGTGTGATTTCTTCGATATCAACCCAAGCGCTAGTTGTGATTTCACCACCAACCATCACCATACCGGTCTTAACGTAAGTCTCACATGCAACACGGGCATGAGAATCTTGCTCAAGGATAGCATCTAGAACCGCGTCAGAGATTTGGTCCGCGATTTTATCCGGATGACCTTCAGAAACAGATTCAGAAGTAAATAAATGTTTTGCCATTGTATTTCTGCTCACAAATATTGCGCTTCACAAACGTCGGTAATAGCGCTAAAAAATTAAGGGGCGTATTTTATCTAAAACAAATATGTTTGCATAGTAATTTTACGCCTAGACGTCTATTTAAAATTACTAATAACGTATTGTTCTTAACAAACGCCCATAATTGGTGCATTTAATGCGGATTTTTAATTGCACTGTACCCTTACAATAAGTAAGAATGGGGCTTCATAAACAACCAGCGCAAATACATAAAGGTAGGAGAATTCATGCCATCACGCAAAGAACTTGCAAATGCTATTCGCGTCTTATCAATGGACGCAGTACAACAGGCCAAATCTGGTCACCCTGGCGCCCCTATGGGCATGGCAGATATCGCAGAAGTACTATGGCGCGATTATCTAAAGCACAATCCAACGAATCCAGAGTGGGCAGACCGAGATCGATTTATTCTTTCGAATGGCCACGGTTCAATGCTGATCTATTCTCTACTGCACTTAAGTGGCTATGACTTACCACTAGAGGAAATTAAAAACTTCCGTCAAATGCACTCAAAAACACCAGGTCACCCAGAGTATGGATATGCACCAGGTATTGAGACTACTACGGGTCCATTAGGTCAAGGGATCACAAATGCAGTGGGCATGGCAATTGCCGAAAAAGCGCTAGCTGCACAGTTTAACCGTGAAGGCCACGATATTGTTGATCACTTCACGTATGCATTCATGGGTGATGGCTGTTTAATGGAAGGTATTTCACACGAAGCCTGTTCATTAGCCGGTACATTAGGCCTAGGTAAACTAGTTGCGTTTTGGGATGACAACGGCATCTCAATTGATGGTGAAGTAGAAGGTTGGTTCAGCGATGACACACCAGCGCGCTTCAAAGCATACGGCTGGCACGTAGTAAGCGATGTTGATGGTCATAACCCTGATGCAATTCGCGCCGCTATCGAAGAAGCGCGCAGCATTACTGATAAGCCATCATTAATTTGTTGTAAAACAGTAATTGGTTACGGTTCACCTAATAAATCAGGTAGCCATGACTGTCACGGTGCGCCACTAGGTGAAGACGAAATTAAAGCATCTCGTGAATTCCTCGGTTGGACTGGCGATGCATTTGAAATCCCAGCTGATATCTACAGCGAGTGGGATGGCAAAGAAAAAGGTAAGCAACTAGAAGCAAGCTGGGACGAAAAGTTTGCAGCATACGCAAGTGCACACCCTGAACTTGCTGCTGAATTTAAACGCCGTACAAATGGTGAGTTACCAGCTGATTGGGCTGAAAAGTCACAAGCTTACATCGAAGAGCTACAAGCAAACCCAGCAAACCCAGCAACACGTAAAGCATCACAAAATGCATTAAACGCGTTTGGTCCGTTACTTCCAGAATTCATGGGTGGCTCTGCTGACCTTGCAGGCTCTAACTTAACACTTTGGGATGGCTCAAAAGGCCTAGAAGCTAACGATGCTAGCGGTAACTACATTTTCTACGGTGTACGTGAATTTGGTATGTCAGCGATTATGAATGGTATTGCATTACATAAAGGCTTTATTCCTTACGGTGCTACCTTCTTAATGTTCATGGAATACGCACGTAACGCAGTACGTATGGCGGCATTAATGAAGCAGCCAAGCATCTTCGTTTACACACACGATTCAATTGGTCTAGGTGAAGATGGTCCAACGCACCAACCAGTAGAGCAAATCGCAAGCATGCGTTTAACGCCTAATCTAGTGAACTGGCGCCCATGTGACCAAGTTGAGTCAGCGATTGCATGGCAACAAGCAATTGAGCGTAAAGATGGCCCAACATCACTGATTTTCACTCGCCAAGGCCTAGAGCAACAAACGCGTACTGCACAGCAGTTAGCAGATGTGAAAAAAGGTGGTTACGTACTTAGCTGTGACGGTGAGCCAGAGCTTATCCTTATTGCAACAGGTTCTGAAGTACAGCTTGCACAAGATGCCGCTGCAGAACTTCGTTCACAAGGTAAAAAAGTACGCGTGGTATCTATGCCTTCAACTGATTTATTTGATGAGCAAGACGCTGCGTATAAAGAAAGCGTACTACCAGCAAGCGTTACACGTCGCGTAGCAATCGAAGCGGGCATCGCAGACTACTGGTACAAATATGTAGGCCTAAACGGCGCAGTAGTTGGTATGACGACCTTCGGTGAGTCAGCACCTGCAGGCGAGTTATTCAAGCACTTTGGTTTCACTGTTGAAAACATCGTAAACAAAGCAAACGCCTTGTTCTAAGCTTAAGCCACTAAAATTTAAAAGCCCGCCCTGTAAAACCACAGCGCGGGCTTTTTTATGCCCCGTAGGTTGGGTAGAACGGAGTGAAACCCAACGGTTTTAGCTCTCAGCCATCAGCCATCAGCCATCAGTTTTAAAAGCTCCTCACCGTAGGCGTGAAATTTATTTCGCGCGAAAATTGTGTCTAGCTATTAACCAATAGCTTTGATATTAATAGGCTATAAAAGAAGCAAAAAAAGCTGCGATAAAGCGCCTATTTGTTTTTTTACTTATATTTTCTGCTCAAGGATGGTTATGAAAAGTTATCCAAAAGTGTTGGACCCAAATAAAGTCGGCGAATATGCTGGTTTGGCAAAATCTGGTGGTGGTTACGTGTGGGATGAGGTACTTGAATATCGAGTTTGGTGCCACCCTCATAACGGTGCTCCTGATTTAGAAGAGGGGAGCGATTATTACTATGCTTTCGACACTTATGAAGAAGCACTGGAATGCAGTAATGACATACCTGGAGCTGAAGAGCCACTAGCATTAATTCTCCAGCGTGAATATATAGATGAGCCATCAACAGGCCAGTATAAGCATGTGAAAGAAGAAAGGATCACAGAATGGCCAGTACAATTTCTTGAGCGGCCAAGAAGAACCGAATCGACTATTCCCAATTTTATGTCTGTTGATGCACCAGAAAATAAACTGGATATCATTCGTGGTTTTGCTTCATAGCAATGTAAGGAAAGATATTTGCATTAGCTACAGACACTCTCAGGTTTGTCGGGGGTTACTTGTCAAACTCTTTTAGGAAAGCTTTATAAAAAAGGAGCTACTTTAATGTTTGGTAAAAGTTCTACAATCAGAAAGTATAAATACAAATTAAGACCTGCCTTAGCGAAAAGATACGGTGGCTCTGTAACGTATACAAAAGCTCAGGTTGATAAAACAATAGACGTTATGGGCTTTAATAAAAAACACATACATTACGCATATTTTATGTACTGTGATATTGCAACTTATAAAGCTAATCTCCCTGAAGGCGAATCATTAGAGTCTATGAATAATACGATTACCAATATATCGGGTATCGGTGTTTTAGGAGTGCTCTTAGGTTCATCAATGTTTAGTGATATAGATAGTGGCTCGGACGGAGATGGGGATGGTGGCTTCGGCGGTGGAGATGGTGGTGCATTCTAGTTTTTGCAATTTCCAAGCTAGTATAGTCAAGGTATATAAATAACTAATCAAGGTTATCACCAGATAGTTAGGTTGGTGTGTTTCATCATGAAGAAATCACATAAAAGAATAATCTCTTCAATATCTTCGCTAATAGGTTTGCTTGTCGGGTTCAAGCTATTGGACTTTCTAAGAAGTGATAGATGCTTAGAGTTAAGTGGCAGCTTAACAAATTGGGGAGCGTGTGATTTTGGTAATGCAAGAGCAGAAGCAATACCCATTGGCCTGCCCTCATTGGCTTTAGTAATTACTGTAAGCATTGTTTGGACTTCCCAGAGTTTGCTAGACACCCAATGAGAATTGCAATTTGTTACAGCTCAGAATTCATGACTCAGCATAGATACTCTTTCTCGTAGTGTTTAACTTGACGCGCTAAAGCACGACCTACCACAATTGCTCCTTCGGCTTAAAACTGACAGCTTACAGCTAGCCCGACTTGATTATTTCTCACCCAGCTTCCCTTGAATGCTAAACCGACAACTGGCACTGTCTGTAGCTTAATAACAAAACAACAGGAGTGAGGATGTCTCAGTTTGATAATGTAAGTGTGCTGAAAAAAGCCAATGTGTATTTTGACGGTAAAGTGTCTAGCCGTACTGTGGTATTTGCTGATGGCAGCACGAAAACGTTAGGCTTTATGCAACCAGGTGAGTTTGAGTTTGCTACGAGCAAAAAAGAGTTGATGGAGCTTAACGGTGGCAGTTGGCAAGTGCTATTACCCGGTGAGAGCGAATGGCAAACAATGCAAGCTGGAGAGTCTTTTACCGTTGATGCAAATGTTACCTTTCTTGTAAAGGTCAGCGAGTTTGCCGACTACTGTTGCTCGTACAGTTAATGAGCAGTTGTTAACCTCTCTGAAAAGCCCGTGTGATGCGGGCTTTTGCATATTTTATCCGCAACGCATGATCTAAATCATCTGTGGTTACAATCAATTACTAATTATCTGCAATTTTCGCTTGTGTTAATTCAATTCGCCCCCAATACTAACTGTGAGGTAACAAGAAAAAAGGATACCCTATGAAGATTAATATTTCTGGTCATCATGTTGACGTTACTGAGGCTGTTAGAGCTCATATCAACGAGAAGTTCTCGAAAATTGCTAGCCATTTTCCATCATTAATATCACTCGATATTATTCTTTCAAAAGAACACAATAAGTATCAGGCTGAGATTAGTACAACCTATGAAGGCGCACGTTTATCAGTAAAAGCTGAAGATGATGTGATGTACCCAGCTATCGCAGGTGCTGCTAAAAAACTAGATGCATCACTTAAACATCGTAAAGGGCAAATGAAAGCCAAACTACACGAAAAGCCGGTCAGTACAACACCGGAAATTGCCCACGAAATCATTCAGGAAATGAACCTGAGCTAATTACAGAGCACTAGCCTAAGCGGCTAGACTTAAAACTAAATCTGAAAAAGCCAACCGTTGCGAAACGCTTGGCTTTTTTGGTTTTAATATTTAACTATTAGCCGTCAGCCGTCAGCCGTCAGCCGTCAGCCGTCAGCCGTCAGCCGTCAGCCGTCAGCCGTCAGCCGTCAGCCGTCAGCCGTCAGCCGTCAGCCGTCAGCCGTCAGCCGTCAGATTGAAGTTCCAAAAGTTAGTGAGTTAGAAAGAGTAAAGGGGAAAGTTTGCGAGTTAGAGACGTAGGAGGCGTTTTAACGCCGAACAAAAATGGAGATATTAGATATCAGTCGTTAGAAGTCAGATTAAAAAACCAAAGAGTAGCGAGTTACTTGACACAAGTGGTAGGCAGTCTAGAGTTGCTAACTTGCTAACTTGCTAACTTGCTAACTTGCTAACTTGCTAACTTGCTAACTTGCTAACTTGCTAACTTGCTAACTTGCTCTGCTTCCAATCTCACCTAAAACGCTGTAAGTTGCTTGTTACTAAGAATAAAACACACACAACTTATGCAATCAGCAGTATCAAATTGGCAATCTAAATTAAATGCATTAGGGCCGGGAATTTTAATGGCTACAGCCGCCATTGGTGGCTCACATCTAGTAGCATCAACACAAGCAGGATCATTATTCGGCTGGCAGCTATTTTGGCTAATCATTGTAGTAAACGTATTGAAGTACCCATTCTTTCGATTTGGCATGGAGTACACCCTTGCGACCAAACAAAGTTTAGTTGAGGGCTACAAGCAAAAAGGGCCGGGGTATTTCTATAGTTTTATTGCGCTTAATATTGTCGCTGCGGTAGTAAATACTGCAGGGGTTTTATTATTAACGGCAAGTCTGCTGCACTATGCATTACCTGTCACTGTTTCTGTAACCTTATTATGCTGGCTGATCTTAGCTGTGTGTTTGCTTATTTTGTTGTTGGGGCACTTTAAGGCGCTCGATAATGTCTCAAAGCTCATTATGGGGCTGTTAACGGTTACAACCGTGGCTGCGCTAGTTGTCGCTATTAATAATGGCCCAATGGCACCGGTTGACTATGTAGGCCCGTCGCCGTATGAACTTGTCATGCTTGGCTTTATGGTCGCGCTCATGGGCTGGATGCCTGCACCCATTGAAATATCAGCAATCAGCTCACTGTGGCTAAAAGAAAAGCAGCATCAACAAGCCGTGACAAAGCAACAAGGCTTGTTTGATTTTAATTTGGGCTACTGGCTTACCGCAGCACTTGCGTTAGTGTTTTTCTCATTAGGTGTGTTAGTACAATATGGCCAAGCACAAGCAGTGCAATTAGGTGGAGTTGCTTTTGCAAAGCAGCTAATTGATATGTATGCCCTCACTATGGGCGAGTGGGCAAGGCCACTGGTTTCAGGTATCGCTTTTTTATGTATGTTTGGCACTACGCTAACAGTGCTTGATGGCTACGCCAGAACATTAAATGAGTCGCATAAACTGCTACCGATTAAACAATCTAAACACAGTTTAAACATGTGGTTATTACTACAAGCATTTGCAGGTATGGCAGTGATTTTATTCTTTAAATCAGCCCTTGGCCCAATGCTGACTTTTGCTATGACCCTCGCTTTTGTAACCACTCCCGTATTTGCATGGCTGAACTTTAGTTTAGTACGCTCAGAACCCAGCATTCATCACTCACCTTTATTACGCACCCTAAGCTGGCTAGGCTTGGTTTATTTGGTGGGCTTTGCGCTGGTGTTTTTGGTTTGGAAGGTAATGTAAAGGGAGCTGTCAGCTTTCAGCCGTCAGTTTATAGCTGATCGAGAAGGGGCTTAGTTATTTGTGTTTATAAACAATTGTAACTTTACATTCATGTCTCGGTTTTTATGCTGTTTGACGGCTCTAACTCAACTCCCTAATTGCATTACTAATCCCATCTAGCGTGAGTGGGTACATACGGTTGTCCATTAACTGCTTTATAAAATCAATTGATTGATAATAGCGCCAGTGTTCAACGGGTTGCGGGTTGAGCCAAGCGACTTTATCAAAGTGATTAGTTATGCGGTTTAGCCAAGCGCTGCCGGGTTCTTCATTCCAATGCTCAACGCTGCCACCGGGGTAGGCGATTTCGTAGGGACCCATGGTGGCATCGCCAACAAAGATCACCTTGTAGTCGCTGGTGAACTTGTTAATCAAGGTCATGGTATCAATTACGTTTGAGTGACGACGCTGATTATCTTGCCAAACATGCTCATATAAACAGTTATGAAAATAGTAAAACTCTAGGTGCTTAAATTCGCTATGAGCGACGCTAAATAGCTCTTCGCAGGTATGAATGTAATCATCCATAGAACCGCCGATATCAAACAGCATCAATACTTTTACTGCATTGTGGCGCTCAGGTGCCATTTTTACATCGAGCATGCCGCCTTGCTTTGCAGTTGCGCGGATGGTTTCGGTTAAATCGAGAGTATCGCTTGCACCAGTACGGGCAAATTTACGCAGTTTTTTTAGAGCGAGTTTAATGGTGCGCGAGCCGATTTCACGGTCACTATCAAGGTTTCGGTAGCTGCGTTTATCCCATACTTTTACCGCACGGCGATGTCGGTTACCGTCTTGACCAATACGCACACCTTCAGGGTTATACCCATAGGCGCCAAATGGTGAAGTACCACCGGTACCCACCCACTTATTGCCCCCTGCATGGCGCTTTTTCTGCTCTTCAAGGCGTTGCTTGAGGGTTTCCATGAGTTTATCAAGACCGCCCATGGCTTGTAATTGCGCTTTTTCTTCTTCGCTTAGGTGCTTTTCAAACTCTTTGCGTAGCCAATCATTAGGCAAGTCGTGTTGCTGTTTTAAACTTTCGAGCAGATCAAGGTCGGCCACGCCACTAAAGTAATCTGCAAAGGCTTTATCAAAACGATCAAAGTGGGTTTCGTCTTTTACCATGATGGTACGCGCCAAATAATAAAACGCGTCAACGTCGGCAAAAATAACCCCTTGCTTGAGCGCATTGATCAAATCAAGTAGCTCTCGCAAACTAACAGGTAAGCGGTATTCTCGAAGCTTGAAGAAAAACGCAATTAACATATTAACGGCGGCTCATAAACGCAAGTTTTTCGACTAAGCTAATGTCTTGCTCGTTCTTTAATAACGCGCCAAACATTGGCATTAAGCCGCCTTTTTGGCTTTTATCATGCAGTGTTTTAGCGTCTATATCTTCAGCCATCAGCAGTTTTAACCAATCAAGCAATTCGCTGGTTGATGGTTTTTTCTTAATGCCATTAACTTCACGTAGATTAAAGAACACCTCAAGTGCTTGGCGAACTAAATCTTGTTTAACATGCGGGTGATGCACATCGATAATTTGTGCCATTTCTTCACTACTAGGGAAATCAATGTAATGGAAAAAACAACGACGTAAAAAGGCATCTGGCAAGAATTTAAAATTGGGGGGTAATAAAGACAAAAAGTAAGACTGAAACTTATCATTCCCAATAAATACGTGGGTTTCAGGTGAATCAAAAGCCGCTAACATTAGAAAATTCCCATTAAGTCTTATTTTTTAATTTAAAGTTAAAAAAACTGTTTTTAAGTCTTATTTTTTCAACCCAATATGTTTCTGATTGTACATTTTACATTTTCACAATGCATTCAATTGTATACATAGGAGTGTATAATCATCAAATCTTGTAGGAATTAAGGTTATTGAAAAATGAAATTTAAAGGGTCTGATACCTACTTAGCTACTGAAGAGCTTCAACTCGCAGTCCATGCTGCAATGACACTCGGGCGACCACTATTAATTAAAGGTGAACCAGGTACCGGAAAAACAAGGCTTGCAGAGGAGTTAGCTAATTCATTAGACACAGAGTTGATTCAATGGCATATAAAATCAACGACAAAAGCGCAACAAGGTCTTTATGAGTATGATGCGGTTTCTCGCCTAAGAGACAGTCAACTTGGCGATGAAAAGGTCAATGATATTAGCAATTACATAGTTAAGGGGAAGCTTTGGGAAGCATTCGAATCAAATAAACAACCTGTTTTATTAATTGATGAAATTGATAAAGCCGATATCGAGTTTCCAAACGATCTATTACTTGAATTAGATAAGATGTGTTTTTATGTCTACGAATTAAAAAAAGAAGTCGTTGCAAAGCAACGTCCAATAATTATCATCACAAGTAATAATGAAAAGGAACTACCCCCTGCATTTCTGAGGCGATGTTTTTTTCATTACATTAATTTCCCAACTCGCGATGAAATGACTAAGATCATAGACCTTCATTACCCTAATATTCAACAGAATTTGCTGACTGAAGCTTTAGAGGTATTCTTTGGGTTAAGAGAAATAGATGGACTAAAAAAGCAACCATCTACATCTGAACTAATTGATTGGCTGAAGCTATTGTTAGCAGACGACTTGGCTCAAGAAACACTGATAAATAAAACTTCTGATGTAATTCCATTATTCGGTGCCTTACTCAAAAATGAACAAGACACTAGTCTACTAGAAAAGCTAGCTTTTATGAGCCGTAGACACTCTCGCTAATCTAACCGACTGAAAGATTATTAATCTTTAATGGAAACGATGGAGCTAACAGTCAGATTTTATAAAAAATTGACTGTTATGCTCAGCCATATAGTTTTCAAATCGTTCTCGGTGTAAATTACTTAACCTGTCGGTACATAACTCGTAGCCAGCCTCTATTCCCAGGCCTTTTAGTGTGGATGGGTCAATCTTAGACGATAGTTTCAAAATGAATTTTGAGCCTTGTTTAACAAAAGTTAGTAAGTGCGCGTCAAAAAGTTTATCAATATGGGCACATAACAATATCCCGTTTGCACCATCAAGCCGCTGTTCGTTACTGTTGCATTTCGACCAAGGAACTATATGTGATGCGATCAGCATTTCACGAATATTCGTAAGGGTCAGAGCACAACTTTCACCGTTACCCCAAGCGTCTATAACATTTTGCCTAAACTTACCTTGACCGATGCGAGCTAAAACCATACTTTCCCGCTCAGTCTTCTCAACTATTGTGTCGAATATGTCAGTTACGTCTTGAGCAACGCTCGACGGCGCTTTTTTAGAAACTCTAACATCATGATTACCAACAGCGTAGTAATCTCCATTTATAACCTCAAGAGACATATCTGAGACAACTGCGATGTAATCTTTTATCTTTGCTCTTGTTGTTCCTGTTTTTTTGTCATATTCCTCTCCCAATATCATAGGGAATGTCTTTAACGAATAACCTTCATTTTCAACGAGTCCAATATACTCTATAGCTTCGCCATAAGCGTTTTGCTTTCGCCCTAACTCATTTCGCTCCCAATTCGTGGACATTATTAGCGCCCTGTCAGGTTCAGTATGAACATCCCAAGCACCAAAAATAACTACTTTATCGGCATGATTTACAAAAGCCCATCCATAGCGGTCGTTTCGATTTGTAGCTCCGTGATATTCCATAAATTTTTTTCGAGACATCGTTTTCTCATTCATTATTTGGTTAACTATTGTGGGGGATTTATAGGTGCCTATCCATACTTCCTATATAATTTACCCTATACATCAGCAATTATTTTGTCACATTCTTTCACGACATATTCGGGAATTAAGTCAAACTGAGTAGGATTTAACTGAAAAATAAACTCATTCTCAATATGGTAAGTTTCGTTAATGAACTTTCGAATGACTGAGTTTCTAATTCCATCAATGTCCGATAGGATTCTGGTTAACTGGAGCTTTTCGTAGCCATTAGTGCTTGCATGATATAAGCCTTTTATATGTTCGCCATCATTAAACATGGCCACTAGAGCATCATACTCAGTGGCAAGAACAGGTATAAATTCACATATTTCATTTACACCTGTACCGAGAACATTTGCATGCATCAATTGAGTTTCACCTTCAACAGACTCTATTCTGTGATCTACAGGCTCAATGCGCTTCTTAAATATGTTGGAAAGAACTTGATAAGCATCACCTAAGTCACCTAAAACTTCGTATCGTCTACGCAGGTAGATTAGTTTTATGATTGGGTCGATATTACTTTGCAATATTTGTTCGCATATTTGCACAAAGGTCTTAATATCATCGCTATTGATTCTTTGTTCCCTAATTTCCCCATTCTTGAGTTGCAAATAAGCAGCCGATACTTGGTTGTTGAATTGCCCTCTAACTGACCTCAAAGTGTCAATGATGGGCTCAACATCATGCGTCAACATTAGAACAGTTCTCCCCTTGAAGCATTCTCTAGCCTCACGCCGAAATAACATTTGCATAATGGCGTACTTCTTGTTTTTGTCGAACGATGAAATAGGGTCGTCAAGAATTATCAGGTTTGGGTTTTTAGCAATACACTCATACATGAAAAGCACTATTGAAAAAGCGTTCCGCTCGCCAAAACTTAGGTGCTGGCTACCTCCGCTAAGGTGACTTGCGAGATCTAGATGACGCAGTTTTAGTTGTGATTGTTCTCCTTTACCTACAATTTGTACTTGATAGCGATACCCTGCAAAAGTCAGAAAGTCATTAATATCTTGTTGATGCTTCTCAACAAGGCGCCTCATTTCGGCTCGTTGTTGATTAAGCTTTCCCTGCAATGGGCCTGCTTTCTGTATTAATCCATCAACTGACTGATTGATAGTATCAATAGCTTCTTTTGTCTTATCAGAGTTCAATACATCGAAAAATTGAAGGTCAATCTTATAGGCATCTAGCTTTTCTCTAACATTGTCGCCATCTTCAAAGTCAAAGCCGGTAAGGCTTTTTAACTTTGTAAGCTTTAGCACCAAATCATCTATTTGAGATTTGACGGTTACGAGGAATGTTTCATGCTCTTTTTCTAGCCCATTTTCTAAAGATTTTATAACGGTTAATTTTTCAAGTGCACCATCAGAAAAATACTCGCCTAACTCATCAATCACACTGACTATTTTCACCAAGTTCTTAATGAGGTTTTTATCGTATTCATCTCCAACCCGAGCAATTATTGCTTTTTGGTCAGTTGAATCGTTTGTGCAAAATGGACATGACTCAGACAAATGAGAAAATTCATTGTGTCCTTTTGATTGCCAATCAACCCAAGTTACACTCTTTTCACTTTGAATGAATGGCTTATAAGACTCTAACCCCTTAGGGATATGATCAATTTTATTGGCACCTGATAGTGCTTTAGCTCCTGTAGATGTCTTTGCTAAGCTACCAGAAGCTGTGACTTTAAACGCACTAGACAACTCTTGTAGATGAGTTAAAAAAGCATCTAGATCAGGTGAATTGTCAAATTGCACTCGCACTTCTTGTATAAACCCTTGTATTTCTTCTTCTTTTTCTTTGTAAGAATCAGTTCGAATAAATATATCAAAGCTATTATTTACTAGCTCATCGGGTTGAAAGGTGAATTTATTTACGTATTCCTCATTAAAACAAAGCACTTTAAAGTCAGGCTCCACTCCAATAACCTCAGGTTGAATGTTATCTGGATTATCTTCACGAAGCTTGAAAGGTAATAGGCTAGCCAAATCCGCCTCATCATTCATTGAAGCGAACAAAATTGCTTTAGAAATAGTGCTTTTGCCTGTTCCATTCGGAGCAAATTTTATATTTAGTTTATTTAGTGCAATTGAAATATCTGCTGTATTGATGCTATTACAATTGTTAATTTTAATGTCCATATCCTATTTCCTACTCTTTCTCGGCACTATAAAGAGACCGAACAACTAACCGTAAAATCATCCACCAACTATATACACTGGCTACGCTACTTGAGCTTCCATCGCTAAGTAAACCATGAGCAACTTCATTACGTAGATTAGGCCCCACTGACTCGGTGAATACTGCTTTTAGTTCAAACAGTAAGTCTTCTCCTAAAATTTCTTCAGCTCGTTCGTTATTTAGCAATGTAGTTAGCCCGTTTTCATTTTCAATACCTTCTCTATCGATATTTGAGGTATGAACTCCTTCGCTCTTTAAAATCATCCTTACAAGATGCTCTACTTGTGGAGCCAATAAATGAATACCATTCCCAAAATCATGTTCGAAACCACTCCATAGTGCACTGGCCATTAGGTACTCTCTTCCTTCAGGTACAACTGGTGAGTGATAACAAATTAATCTTAAATATTCCTTAGTTACTCTGAACTCAGACAATATTTGATTTAAGGCGGGAATGATTTGTCCCTCTACAGTTAATTGCATGTCTTGATGAAAAGTTTGAACAACTTTATTAAAAATGGACTTTTCGCTCTGATGTGAATCAATATCGAAATTGATAGCTGGTGTTTTAGCAATTACTCTTCCATCACCCGCCATATGGGTTCCTGCGAATAAATTACTGAGCGGAAATTGTTGAATGTTCTTAACTGTCCTTTGGCGTAAATCTTGATATTTTTGAACAGAAAAGCCTGTAAAACACAGCAAGGCAAGCTCTAGAGTTTCCTTTTGCCCAACGTGTTTCCTTGCGCCAATAACTAGCTCTGATATATCAATTCCTGGGCTTTTTATAAGGGCCATTTCGCCTAATGAACCTGAACCTGCTTCGGTGATTTTATCTCTTATCGACTTTAGCTTTTCAGTTACTCCCAGCTCATCTCTTCTTGCAATAGGTATTCTTCGATATGCTTGTAATGCATTTTCATAAAATGAATTCGCAACCATCTGGCTAGGAGCATTACTTCCAGCCTTAGAGTCACCTTCTAATTCAAAACAGTCAGCTGCTATCAATAAACAATCTAGCCAACTTTCCTCATTACCTAACGATTTAAAAATACGTTCAGACAGAGATAAATACTCTCTAGCTTCTCTATAACCTAGATTTGTATGAAAGTCTTTAGCCTTATCAAATAGTAGCTCTGCCAATGGTTCCATTTGGTCTCTACATAATCCATTACCGTTAATTATTTCTGCAATCCATAGGTGCATGAATGAACTATCTGGATATTCACTTTTAAGTGCTGACTGTAATGTATTTTCGATATTTTCTATTGAGTCTGTATCTCTAATCTGTCTGGCTAGCCTGATACACCTTTTCCAACAGTCCCCGATATCTGAATGCCAAGTATCTGGGTGGATAGGAAGAGTTAGGTAACTTTCAATAGCTGTACGAACATGGGATACTTTTTTAGGGTTTACACACAACCACAATAAATCTGCAAACCGAGCTTTAACTAAATGATCTTCAATACCTACTAATACATTTTCAATGAAAGATAATTGTTCAGTGTTAAAGTCATCAGCAATTGCGGAACGCTTACCTTCCAATCGTATAAATGGCAGAAATGGTTCATTGGCACTGTCTGGCTTAAGCACCATAGAACAAATAGCGGCAGCAAGGTCTAATGCATTTGCTAGTGCTTCATTGTTATTTTCTCGCTCTAATTTTGAATGCTCCCTATAAGTAGAGCTGATTGAATAATATCCGTGCTCAAATGGGGGCTTAATTATCTCATTGCTTTTAGATATAAAAGCATCAGGCAAACATAACTCTGTTGATTCCATTCAAATTTTCCTTACTCATATAAATATCTCTGAAACCCGACAAAGGTTTCTCTGATTACTGAAGGCTGGCCTAATTCGGCGATTGCATCATCGATTGTGCCGTATTTCAGGTCTATTAGGCTGCGCATCTTCTTCCTAGATAGTTCTGTAACACCATCTTCCACATATTTGTCTAGTACAAAATCAATGAACTGTTGCTGTTTATCGCTTACATATGTTGCGCTGATTTTTGGATGAGCAGTTGAAGCACGTTGTTTGCGTGTCAGGGCTTCTGCGGCAAACGCTACGTAGCGCAGCACGTCGTATACGTCACTATCTTTGGCATCGATTAGGTCTTTCATGCCTTCAAGTTTATCCTCGTCGTAACCAGCCTCAGTTAAGTTTTCGAGCAGCTTCTCGCGTGTGGTTGGATCGCTCCAAATAGCCCTTAACTGATCTTCATCTTCGAAGAACTTTGGCAAGTCATCAAATAACCGCTCGATAAATTCTTTTGCCGTAATAGGTTTATCACCAAACCAATACATAGCGGACTTAATGTGCTTAATTTCACGTGTTTTCCCATCGTTTAATTTGATGAGAATTTTCTCAGTTCGGTTACAAATACATGGCTCTTCACCACATACCCCGCATGGTTCGGGTACACATACACATGGGCTCTCACCACACTGCTCACAGGGTGGCTGCAAGCATATACATGGCTCTTCATCACATACGCCACATGGTTCGGGAGGGCAATTGCAAGGAGAAAAGCCACAAACCTCACATGGTGCCTGTTCGCAACTACAAGGGTTATCTCCACAGACATCACATAATTCTGGAGGTGGTAATGGCTCACCATCCCACTCGGGATCAGCAAAATTATGATGTGCTTTAACAAAGTCATAAATGGTGAAGAAGTCTTTCCCTTCATACATCCGCGTACCACGCCCGATGATTTGTTTAAATTCAACTATGTCGTTACATGGACGCATCAGCACTATATTGCGAACGTTTCTAGCATCTACACCGGTAGAGAGCTTTTTAGAGGTTGTTAGTATGGTCGGAATGGTTTTCTCGTTGTCTGAGAATGTATTTAAGTCATTTTCACCAGCTTGGCCATCATTAGCTGTAACACGCACACAATAGCTGTTATTTGTCGTCCATCCTTTATGTTTAGCATATTGATTAATATAGTCGCGCACGCGTCCTGCATGTTCTTGAGTGGCACAAAACACGATGGTTTTTTCATTGGGCTTGAATGCATCCATCCAATAGTGAACTCGCTTTTCTTCACGTTCGGGGATGGTGATAATACGGTTAAAGTCGCCTTCTCGATATACTCGCCCCGGCTCTGGATTACCCTCAACTACCACACCGTCACCTTCGGTATATACATACTCATCCATAGTGCCGACAATCGGAAACACTCTAAATGGTGTTAAGTAACCGTCGTTAATACCTTCTTTCAACGTATAGCTATAAACAGGCTCGCCAAAATAGCGATAAGTGTCGGCATTCACTCGGCGTTTAGGAGTTGCTGTTAATCCAATCTGCACCGCAGGCTCAAAGTATTCCATGATGCGCCGCCAGGTGCTCTCGTCGCTAGCACCACCACGGTGACATTCATCAATAATGATTAAGTCGAAAAAGTCACGTGGATACTGTCTGTAGTACGCATTTTCATCTTCAACTAACTCAGCTTCATCGTCTTCTTCAACCTCGGAGTTTGGCCCACTCATCAAGGTGTGAAAGATAGTGAAGAAGACACTTGCGTTCTTAGGCACTCCACCGCGTTTTCTAATATCTGCTGGGGTAATCCGCACAATTGCATCTTCACCAAATGGACCAAAATCATTGAATGCTTGATTAGCTAGTATGTTTCTGTCCGCTAGAAATAAAATACGAGGACGGCGCTTTGCCTCATCTGGATTTTTTTGTGCTGTTAAACTCCAGCGGCTTTGAAACAGCTTCCAAGAGGTTTGAAAAGCGATACAAGTTTTACCAGTACCTGTCGCTAACGTAAGTAGTACTCTTGGACTACCCGCAGATATCGCATTCAATGCGTTGGTAATTGCATTTTCTTGATAGTAACGTGGTTGCCAATCCCCCTTAGTTTCAAAAGGAATAGCAGCAAAGCGCTCTTGCCATACCCGTTTGAAATCTGGGGTGTCATTGGGTTCTTCGTTAATAATTCGTGCATACATTTCAGCAGGTGAAAGGTAGTTGTCTACTAGACCTTCTTCACCTGTTAGCATGTCTATTAAGTAAATCTCATGACCATTAGTGGCATAGGCAAACCTGCACTGTAAGCGCTTGGCATAGTCTAGCGCTTGACGAACGCCGTCAGCGTAACTTAGACCTTCTTTTTTTGCTTCCACTACGGCCAGGCGCTGGCCTTTGTATATAAGTAAGTAGTCTGCACTCAGTGGTTTGGTACGTTTGCCTCCGACTAGTATTCGGCCAAGAGTAATTGGATATTCCCGACGAATACGGCTATCGGTGTCTTTTCCCCAGCCATGAAACTCTAAGCGAGGATCAATGTGGTCGGCACGTGTTTCTGCCTCGTTGCGATTAGCTTTCTTCTTCGGGATAAACATCAGGCAGCAGCTCCTTTGCTTTGTGTGAGTTCGCCAGTAAAGGCTTTTTGGAGTAGTGAGCTTTTCAATTCACTCAGGGCTTCAATTTTACCTAGATAAATTGATTTAAGCTTGAGGACATTAGCCTCCAAAGTAGACAGCTTGTTAATGAAGTCGTGCTGATCTTTAAGCTCAATTGGATAAGATATTTCAAACGACTCAATTTGGGCTTTTGTTATCGCTTGTCGAGTTGAGCCTGCTTCACCTATGCCAAGAAGCAAGTCTTTGTAATATTTTGAAGTTAACAAAAAGCATAATAATTCAGGCCTTATGGTTCCTGGCCTAACGCGAATAATTGAAACGTGCTGATTAACTCTTGCAGGAAGGTACTCTTTTTGTACTAAGCAACATCTAGCCACCGATGCACCAGTTATGTTGAGTAGCACGTCACCTTCGTTTAATTCGACGTTACTTAGTTTTGAAGCCTGGTTTTCATCTATAAAAGCTAAATCTTTCTCCATGAACTGCCTATCATGAACATTCATACTTCGTATGAGAGAGATTCCTTCGCTTTTGTATGCTGCCTTGCCTCCTCTAGGCGTAGCACCACTACCTATTTTAGATGTGATTAACTTTAAACTATTCGTAACCCATCCTTCATGATTGCCTCTAAATGTTTGTTGCAAGCAGCTTTCAAAAAGCTCTGTAACGTTGTCGAGATTTTTTTCGGTGGTTTCCCGAGCTTTATCGATGTCAGCAAAGGCTTGATCAAGAGTTGCGACGATTTGTTTTTGCTCTTCTATAGACGGTAAAGGTATTTCAGTATGCTCAATAAATTCTTTTGGGACTCGCCTATGACCCACAGCTCCAGTCATTACAGCTGCACCTTCTTCCCGAAAAATGGGCCTAAGCAAAAAATAGTACAAATATTCCGCAAGCAATTCTTTATTGGGCCTAAATACAATAAATTCACTAGAACCAAAACCAATACCATTAGTAAGGCCTTTCGCGATACCTAGTTTTCCATTTTCAAAGCACGGTGTTATCTTCGCCAACAAGACATCATTGTCGGCAAAGTAGGTATAGCTTCCAGTCACCTGAGAAAGTGGCTTTTGCTCGTCCAAAACTAGGTCTTTTCTATTTATACCTAGATTATTCATCGGTACAAACGAGACCATATCTGTTTCGTTGAGTAACTTTTTAGCTTCAGCTTTTGGTGGTTTAATGATGCAACAATCTTTAAGTTTTACGACTCTCATGTGCGGAATACCTTTTGAATGTCCGCCAGAATAACTTCAGATCTCTTATCGAGAGCTATGATTTCTTCAATAATTTCAGACGGCTCTCTTAAAGCTACTTTGTCTTCCACGTTTGGGTTTTTAACTGACAAGTCCCATGTAGACTCACTTAACTCACTCTTACTAATAGACCATGACTTAGATGAGTCGGAAAATGTTCTCTGTAGTTCGACAAAGTCTTCTAAGTCAACGTCATTTAACGGGTTAGTTTTACCCAAACTACGGCCTGGTTCGAGTTGGTAGAACCATGTTTTTTGCGTGGGCTCACCTTTGGTAAAAAACAGCACCACGGTTTTTACACCAGCACCCAAGAAGGTTTTGGCAGGGCAGTCAAGCACAGTATGCAGGTTACAAGTTTCTAATAACTCTTTACGCAACGCTACAGCAGCGTTATCAGCGTTCGACAAGAAAGTATTCTTGATAACAATTGCCGCACGGCCGCCCGGTTTAAGGGATTTCATAAAGTGCTGCAAAAATAGAAATGCAGTTTCGCCCGTTTTAATAGGGAAATTTTGCTGCACTTCTTTTCGCTCTTTGCCACCGAATGGAGGGTTCGCCAAAATAATATCGTGCTGGTTATTTGGGGTGATGTCCTGCAAATTTTCGGAAAGGGTATTGGTATGAATAACGTTCGGAGCTTCAATACCATGTAGGATCATATTCATTATGGCAATTACATACGCCAGTGATTTTTTTTCTTTTGCGTGAAATGTGTTTTCTTGCAGAAATTTAAGCTCATCTGTTTTTAGTTTACGCTTTTCTGCTCCGCCTTGCCTAAGGTAGTCATACGCTTCACACAAGAAGCCCGCGGATCCTGCGGCACCATCGTATATGGTTTCACCTATTTGTGGCTGTAAGATATCAATCATGGCACGAATGAGGGGGCGAGGCGTATAGTACTCACCACCATTTCGACCAGCGTTACCCATGTTCTTAATTTTCACTTCGTATAGATGTGAAAGTTCGTGTTTTTCTTCTTGTGAGCGGAAACGTAGTTCGTCGACCTTTTCTAATGCGTCGCGTAACGAATATCCGCTTTGAATTTTATTTTTGATTTCACCAAATATTTCGCCAATTTTGTACTCAATAGTGTTTGGACTGTCGGCCCGCTGTTTGAATGACTTAAGGTAAGGGAATAATTCTTGGTCTACGTAATCAATAAGATCGCTACCGGTAAGGGCATTATCGTGGTCAAACTCACCATTGGCTTTTTTGGGCGCAGCCCAGCTGCTCCAGCGGTGTTCTTCATCGATAATAAACTGATAATCTTCTCCGTCCATATCTGCATATTGTGACTTAGCTCGTTCTAAATCATCGAGGTACTTTAGGAATAACATCCATGAAGTTTGTTCTGTGTAATCTAATTCGCTAGAACAACCAGCATCTTTATGAAGAATGTCATCGATATTTTTAAACGTTTGTTCAAACATTATTATTTTGTCCCTGATAGGCGTTTGCCTAATAAAATATTTCTATTAATTTTTTAACTATTTTCTAGCGCTTTATTTAATGTTGGCCGGCTCACATTAAAGTGCTTGGCTACTTCAGCTTTGGTCATAGCTGGGTCGAGCAACATTGCATGTGCTTTTTTTACATCAGTAGATGTTAGCTTTTGTTTCCTACCACCTCTGCGGCCTCTTGCTCTCGCAGCTTCAAGACCTGCTTTGGTTCTTTCTGATATTAATCTACGTTCAAATTGAGCAATTGAACCGATCATATGAAACGCTAGCTCACCAACAGCCGTTGTTGTGTCTATGTTTTCATTAAGGCTGATAAAATGTACTTGCTCAGATTTAAAACCATCAAGTAACTCAATTAAGTCCTTTAAGCTACGACCAAGCCTATCTAATCGCTGAACGACTACAACATCTTCAGCTCGCAATGTATCTATCATACGTTCGAGCTCTGGTCGTTGCTTTGATCTACCACTGCATTTTTCTTTATATATACGCTCACAGCCTGCCGCTTTTAAAGCATCAAGCTGAGCGCTTTCTGATTGTTCGTCCGTGCTAACTCGTGCATAGCCGATTTTCATCATAATCCTAAAATCAAAGGTAGGTTTACTTTACTTTGATTACTTTACGGATTGTTTTACGCTTAGGCAAGCCAATTGAGACATATATCGTGAGGTTAACGATGGTAAATTAAACGACCGTTTATTTTACATGCGAAATTAAAATATCAATATTTAGATCAGAATCAAGGCTTGATTCTAGTATCCTCGACTAGCGAGGTTTATAAATAACTCTAACATCTTTAGCCGAGTATTCTTGTTTCGCATGCCAAAGATCAAAACTTGATTGCTGATTAAGCCACGGCAACGCTGTTCCACCAAAGGCCTTTGCTAGCTTAATTGGTATTATAGGAGTAACGCCGCGTTTTCCGTTTAATATTTGATTTAATTGGTTCAATAGCTAACTTAGCAGCAGTGCTGTTCACATCTAAATTAAGGGGTTTAAAATACAATTCATCCAAGCTTTCACCAGGGTGTGGAGGACTAAACATTTGCATATTATTTCCTTCATTAATCAACTATAAATGAATTTATACCAGCCCCTTAACTTAATGACTTTACTTTATTTCTAGGAGTACATGCTACTTACTTCATAGAAGTTTTCGAGTTGTGTTAGGGTTACTTTAATGCGCTTGGCCAGCATCATGCGGCCCTCCAAGTCCAGAAAGCGGGATTTGGCCAGAGCCCTAAGGTTTGTATCAACATTTTCAAATACCTCCATCTTTTCTGCAATGTAGCATTCGTCTAAGCCCTTTTCTTCAAGTACTGCACATATATCATGAACAATGGAAGGGGTTGAGTCTTGGACAGTTAGATGGGGGCACTCAGAATGAGATTTTGAATCAAGGTTTTCAGACATAGCAAAGCTCCAAAACAACATATTGTTGTTTGTTAAAAGAGTGACATTGCTCTATGTCTAATTAAGAAATTTGTGATTCTAGGCCACGCAATCAAGCACAGCTTAGAAGTATTAAGGTCAGTTAATACTTCTTCAATGCTATAACATATGTGAGAAAAGTCAAATTCCATATTTATCTGGTATCGAATAATAACCCCCTCTTAGAAGTCTTCATCTTGGTCGAAATACTTAATTAAGGCTTCATTCTGATCTGCATATTGAAATAAGGCTTCATTTAGATCTAGACACTTAATTAAGGCTTGATTCTGATCTAAATCTTATTGAAATACTGCTTTCTCTTATAGTTATGTTAGCCTTTGTTAGAAAAGCTTTGGATATTTTCTGATATGGCAAAAGAAAGCAAACCACGACAATCCAATTCATTTAAAAATACTTCATTAAAGAACCCTGGAGTTGACGTTTTTACTTCAAGAAAAAGAAGCAAGAGTAAACTTGAACAAATCAACGGTGCCAATTCAAAAATATCTTCGCCACCAAGGATAGACATTGACGCATTAATAGAGGGTTTAAGTTTTTTTAAACGAGATACTGATACGAGCGGTTTTGTGAATGTCCCTAACAACAAGCAAACACTGCACCCTGCAACGATCTTCAAAAACTTATATTTGACCAAAGCTCAAGCAAATGGCCTAGACAATAAAGATTTAATTGTCAGCTTAGGTATCACTGAGCAGCAATTTAATGGCTTTCTGAACAAAGATGTTCGGGTTAATAGGGCTTTAGCAAGCAAGCTGAGAATGGTTACAGGTATGCCGGACGAATTCTGGCTGCGAGTTCAAGCTAAGTTTGATAGCTATTACAAAGAACATACGGATTGTAAAAGTATGGAATTATTTGAAATCACAATTCATCTGAACATTGGTGACTCATCGCTTAGTATGGATGATATTGACGACCATCTGTATGAAGCTGGGTTTGATGACGCATTCATTAGTCACAATGGAAAAGGAGCGATCTCTGTATCCATAGAGCGAGTCGCTTCGACAGAAAAAGAGTTGTTCGATGAAGTTAAGGAATACCTCAACATTTTATTTCCAAATGCAGTATTGCTTTAGTTGGGGATAAACAGAATAAGCCTTAACTTGATCTATCTAGTTTGATTATAAATGTCTAAAACACAAACAAAAAATTTTTTCTATAATGAAAGATAATCACAACTTGGGGTGTTGTTTGATGATTTTGACAGTCGGTAAAAACGGAGCGATTCCACTACCTAATGAACTATGTGAAGATAGTAAAATTAGTATCGGTGATATTTTAATTTTTACCATCATAGAAGATAACCGTTCAATTAAACTTGAAAAGTTTGAAGATCAAACATTAAGTGATGAACAAATAGAAGCGCACGGCAATTTAACCCGTGTCGAAGAGATAAACCTGAAAGATTTCGAATAAAAAATAAAGTTCGCTAGTGTTCGCCGTTTGTTATTCTGTGTCCGGAGTTTCGCTCTTTCTGAATAGTCCAAGCCTATTTATCGAAACATATAGATCAGATATGAGTTACTTCAGATAAAGTTAAAGCATTTGACTATTTTTTAATTTGAATCACGTTATTTGAATAGCGTTGAGATAGTTTCTCAAACAAGTCTTGTCGCTCTTCTTGAGGTATCAAGTCGAACAATGCAGACGTAAGCTGTATATAATCAGCATGAATTTCTTTATTAATTTTTTCTAGTGATTGATGTTTTGAATACTCCAATTGAGACTTTTGGGTCAGCTCTCTCTTTTGCTTCTGAAGTTCTTTTTTCTGCTTTCTAAGCTTAGTTATCTGATTTTGAAGATGATAAATATCAGAGCTATCTGCGCTTAAATTATCTTGACCCATGGGATTGTTTTGATTTTCAATTAAAGCAAGAATATCAGGGTGATTTCTGAGGCTACTTACGCTTAATCCAGCTTCCATTTCTACGGTAGACTGATTCAGTTTTACTTTTTTTCTCTTTTTCAGGGTTTTGTTTGTGTATGTGCCTTCGACTATCCGTGTAATTGCGGCTTGAGCTTTGGCAGCTGTGTTTTCTTTTTTTACATCTCTAATTGGCATGCATTTCTCCCTAAATTGAAACAACATCTGGAATAAGAAAATTTTCAACACTTTGAGGCAAGATAATTTGCTCAAACGGTATTTCAAGATCACTTAATATGCGTTCACAACTTCTAATTTGAACCACTAATTGTGAGGCTACACTGCTGTTTAGCTCACCTTGCTCATCTAAGATAGATAAGTTCCTATGCGCATTAAGGCGCTTACCCTCTGCATATAAGCCATCCATAATTACATCGAATTCGCAATCAACACATTCATCAAGTGAAACATTGATTCGCATGTCACATTGGTTATTAGTGCAGTACATCCCGGGGGCAATAGCATGAATATGACTCTTTCCTGACTTTAATAATTCGCGCCAATAACCCACGTCTAGTTTTCGCTTATTGTCACCTAATTCGAAATAATTATGGCTTCCAGCTATTTTCTTAAGAGCCTTACCTTTACCTCCTGCAATGCGACCATTTTGGGCAATACGCTCATAGACGTTGCTAAGCAATTTAGATCTTTGAAGAACCCGCTCTTCATCAAGCTCATTGCGAAGTTTTCCCCAGTATGTAGCATTATTAGCATAGTGCCGAGTCATTGCAGTCGACAAGTGAGATAACTGTTTTTTGAGCTGTGGAAAGGCCATTAACTCAAGGCCAATCATATAGAAAGCAAAACTACGGCGTGTTTGATGTGGTGTAAACTTGTAATTCAATCCTACACTATGTTCTTGATCTGGATTTGATGTTTGCAGAAAGCTAACATCGTCCACTGTTAAGCGATTCAAACAATTGGCATTCAACCATTTATTGACGTTCTCTCTCAATGACGCGTTCCAGCCTGCTTTAGTGTTTGTAGTCAAAAAATTTGACGCTTTAAGTGAAGCGAAGAATCCAGAAGGCTCTTTAATTCTTTTTAAGTATGGACGGTGTATAGTACTCAATAATTTAAAGGCGTTATGTCCTGTCTGAGTGGTTACAAATATATCTTCAATTGTTTGAATACCGGTTTTAATTTTTGATTGCCTTGTGGTGAACACGTGAATTTTTTGCTGATTGTAAGTATAACTTTGAGCTCCAAAATCAGGGTGCATTGAATTCAACTCATCAATTCTCATCCCACTTAAGATTAAACACATCGCTTTGCATTTATAATCTAACTCGAAAAGGTAATCTTTAAAGCTACCGATGGTAGCAAATGAAAGCTTACCGAGTTTGAAAGGTTCAAAACTCCATGTGGATAACTCGCTGTAAGCAGAAAACCCCTTCAGAGAAGGCTTCAATTCCTCCATTAGCTCTTCCCATTTACCAGGCTTAGTGACCTCAGAGCTAAAATTATCGACTAGCTCAATTCCATTCTGTGTGAAGTGGCCTTGGATATATTCATATACTTGCATGTTTTTGAATGGGAATGGAGCCGAAGACGCTCCCTCACGCAGACATCTGAATAAATAATCTTTAAAACGTTGCTGAATATCCAACATACGCTCAATTTCTGACTCTAGTTGAGGTAAGTGACGCAAAGTGAGATTTATTTGAACTGTATAATCGTTAATCAAGTTGTGAAAAATTCGAGGCGGAATCACTAAGTGTTGTTTTTTAGGACGATAAACGATTCCAAGCTTTCTAGCCGTTTGCTTTGTGAAGTTAACGCTGAAAGGTAAGTGATCATAATGCTTAATGATAATGTTCAATACTGACAGAATACGACCATCTGAAAACAGTTCATAATTGTCATTTGCGAGCTCTTTCAGCACTCTATTGTTTAGCATTGAAAAACTATCTAACCCTCTCTCTAGCATAACGGTAGCTAATTTTTTCAAAACATTTACATCTCCTCGTATAGAACCGAAGCTTATGAGACTTTTACCTGTGTATATTCTAGCAAGCGAGAACGACTTTATTTCGTTTGTGATATTGCGTTCTAATTTTCTATCATCAACAGTGAAGGTGAGGCTTTCAATTTCATGTTTGCTAATCACATCGCCAGCCCATTTATCTTCATCAAAGCTTACCGAATTTCCATTAGCTGAAAATAATGCAGGTAAAGCTCCCACTTCCTTCCATTTACACTCTTTCATCAGCGGAAGTAATTTATCACGGTAGTAATTTTCGTCATTGTTACAAAATGGGGTAGATAAAAATTGATAGCTAATGCCTTCTCTAAGTTTAAGCATTGTAGTTAGTTCCTTCCATTGATAATAAGAAATCTTCATTGTGAAGAGGGTAACGCCCTTCATTACTCAATTTTTCTTCAGCGAGTTCTAGTATTGAAGCTGATAAATTGCTTTGAGCTAAATCCAACAAAGATTCAGCTCGCATGCTCAACTCCTGCTCTCGTTCAGGTAAGGAGTATGTTGATTCTTCAAGTAACTCTACGAATGAAAGTAGCTTGTATGCGCTTTGAACGTCATTTACTAATTTGGCACTTTTGCATTCAATACATTTATCATATTGAAAGCATTTTAGAGTTATTTCATCTGGAACTATTCTCTTAGCCCTAGTTGACGTAGAGCGATGTTCCTTAAGAGCTTCTCCACTTGGCTTACCATCACAAAGTAGTCCATTGGGATTAGTTGCAACTCTTTGTTTTTTCCACTCATCATATTCAAGGACTGTTATATTTCTTCTTGTTTTAACTCTATTTTTTGCATCATCAATAGACTCTGAACGTGCAAATTCTTCCAAGACTTCAATTGCTTGGCTGGCAATTACTTGGTTTTGGACAATGTCACCTTCTAGGTAATGGTCATGTAGTGTTTTTATGTTATTTTGCAGCAATGATGTGGCAACGCTTAAGCCACCATTTTCATTGTCATAGTTATCAGAAGCACCAGAAGAGCGAAATTTTTGAGCTGTTATCCCAATATAATAATCGTCGGTATGGATGCCCACTTGCCGTAAGACAAACTTGACTGGCAACTCTGGACCATCCCATTGATGAGTTTGCCATTTATATCCCAGCGGCAGTAAAAATGGAGTTAATCTTTGATTTGGGTGGTATTGACTCTTTAAGACTGGGTTATAATAGGCTGAGTAGCTTTCAAGCCGACGAATAAAAGTAACATACCTACTTTCAGTAAAAAAGCTTCCAGTCGTTCCATTGCTGTAGCTAAAAGATATTTCAACTTTGCCCTCTTCATCAATGTCCGAATACTTCAGAGGCATATATATATTCTTTAAGCTTATATTAGTCATACTTCGAAGCGCAGCGAAAGCTAGTGGTATTGCAGTCCGTTTTACGTCTTTCGGGCGTAGTTCATGTATTTCTTTTATTACTCTACCATTTGATATTTTGACCTTTGTAATGATCTTTTTATCAATAACTTCAAAAAATCGCTCCACAAGGTAAGGGGTATGCAAAGACTTTTTGTCACTGTATACACTAAGAATCGAATCTACACTGATCGTTCTGTTAGGCTTAAAAGGTTTTAACTTACCCTCGTATGAAAGTAGGTAAAACAATGGCGGATGCTTTGAATTACGATAGTGTGAATTGTATTGTTTTGACAATTCACTTAATGCATTGATAAACGTAATCCCATCCGTTTTTTCAATCTGAAAGTAAAGATCTTTACTCTCAATTGTATCGTGGTCATCAATATCAGAAAAAAATGCTTCAACCTGCTTATTCGCTCTGCCTTTCCATGCTCGTATGGTTGTGTATCGGGTAGTTCTATTTTCTTTCTGTAAACTTGATGATTCGATTGGATGAGATACATTTATTATCGAAGTTGTGTTTAAGTTACTGTAGTAACAGAATAGGTAATAGCCCATTGTCATCGCGACATTGAACGGTGATGACATGTTGATATCGCCTGTTTTTGGTTTATTGTTTAATAACTCTAAAGATAATATTTCGCCATTTTCGAGCTCGTCTAAGACAGCCGTTATGTTTTCGGGAATAATAGTTGTCTTTTTATTAGCCAACAACTCACTGCAAATGGAAAAAAACAAGAATTGAACGCGGCGAAGAAGTTTACTTTTTTCATTTTCAGAAAAAGGTTTAGTAGGGTTCTTATCACTTGTTATCCTTGGAACATCTCTGCTCCATGATTCTTGAAATGTTTTCGCCCGAACTAACATTTTTGTTATTCCAACCAGTCTCGCTTCAGCCGTTGTAGCTTTAATACCAAGCTCTTCATTATCTTTGTACATATATGCAAATGCATGAGGTTTGTTTGCAAGTTCTATAAGGCGCATCAACTCCCCACTTCGACCACAATAACTTAGGTACCCTTTTCGCGAAAACGGATCAATACCTTTGGCGTCGCAATAATTCATATAAACAAGGAAGCTTTGAAACATTGAGTATTCGCTATCCTTTGATTTACCATCGCGAAGGCTTTCTTTAATTTGAACGGCTATGTTGATGATGTATGATTTTTGCTTGTCGGATTGAACAAGTTTAAGGAGCGATTCGAAATCCAAAACAACATCTTGATTATTACTTAACCTAAATTGTTGTTTTAAGATATGCAGATCAACAACATCCCTGTTTCGAGGGGTTATAGATTGTTCAGCTTTTAACGCTGTTTTCAAAGGGCTAGATCTTAATTTTGTCATCTAACCTCCTAAAGAAAGGCTATTTTTAAGAGCGCTCCTTGCAACTTTATTTTTGCGTGCTGCAAAATTAAGCTTAGCTTGGCGGTCGTTCATGAAATTGATGTATTTCTCAGTCTCTTTTGTTGACTCGTGCCCCATCAATGTAGCGAGCTCTTGCACTAATAAATCAAATACTAGGTTACGCTCACTGGCATGTTTTCTTAACCAATGAGTTGCAAATGTGGAGCGCAAATCGTGAACACGGTAGTACCAGTTTTCATGTTTTTTTGTAATCAATGAACGAATGTCACTCATACACTTTTGTATCGTTTGCTTGCTGTAAGGGAGGCCGTTGTTATTTATAAATAATCGCTTGTGCTCATTTTTTTCCTCAACAAATAACTCTTTTTTGAAATTTTCTTCAATCCCGCCTTTTGCAAAGTGCACTTCCTTTTTGGCGTTCATCTTTGCTTCATGTTGATTTTTCAGTCGTTTCAACCCTTTGGCTAGAAGCTCGATTCTTTCATCGCTGTGAAGATACTCATGCAATCTGAGCATTAATGAGAAAGGGATCTCTATAGTGCGCTGTTTATCAAATTTCGTTTTACAACCATTCGCTGGCCCAATTGTGAATGGTATTACCTCAGAGTCAGATGTTGGATAATGGATGCCAGACTCAGGAAATGATACCAATTCTTCAACTCTAAGACCTGTCTCAATTGCAAGTTCTAGCATTAGGCCTTTTGTATCTGTAAAACTCGATTGTTCATCAGATTTGAGATGAGTGATAAAGATATCTTTATCCTCGTAACTCATTGGCTTCAGTTTCAAATGACTAGGAGTTGATTGCACCTTGGGAAAACGTTTCATTAAGTCAGTTGTTTGAACTTGGATTGCTTTTTTCTTATTTTTAACATGGCCAAGTAAATCATTATTGTCGATTGATTGATCTAGTCTTAATCTAATTTCTTTAAATTCGAATGGTCTTTTCTCTCTTGTTATGAAAAATAGGCCAGAAGTGTGCAGCCACTTATAAAACTTAATTACGATACCCATATATAATCGAGCTGTTGTAATTGAGTATCCATCAGGGTTTTTTATTACTTCGTTCGTTGTTGGATCAACCTCTTTAAGGTTATCAAGCAGGTAATCAGCATACATCCAAGCAACACCTTCTTCAGGGATACGTGTAAGAGAAGTGTAAGATTTATTTATAAGGTGGAGGAAACGCTGGAAAGATAATAAAGCGTAAGCTTCAGATGAGGTATTCTTATTTCCTTCTTGCAACTGTGCATACAGGAATTGAGTATGTGGGTAAAGTGGAAAGCCATTTCTACCAAGGATGGTCGTCAGTTTTTTCTTTCTTTTAGATGACTCTTTTAAACTGAGTTGTATTTCGCCGGACTCAGACTCAACTGAAGTGACAAGCTTCGGGAAAGATAAAACATCGACATCTATCGTTGTAAAATCATCAATACTCATTTGACAATCCTTATCAAAAAGTTCAGTCAAACTATAGGTCTTATTTTTTTAAAAGTAAAGTAGCAACTGTAAGAGTCTTAATTAATCGCCAACTTTAGTTCTTTTTCGTTATTTGACGTAATGATCACAATCGGACGCTGCTTTGCAATAACTCGCTCGCCGGTTTCATAAACATGAAACTCCATTTTATCGAGCTCTAATAGCAAGTCGTTGGGAAATTCAATATCGGCTTTGTCGATTTCATCAATCAATAGCACAGGGCGTTTGTTATGTTGCTCACCATAGGTAAAGGCTTGCCATAATTTCCCCTTTACAATGTAGTTGCTGATATCGTGCACACGCTCATCACCTAACTGGCTGTCGCGAAGGCGCGATACCGCATCATATTCATACAGGCCTTGCTGCGCCTTAGTGGTTGATTTGATGTGCCACTGAATTAGTGTGGTGTTTAAGCTTTTTGCAAGCTCCTCGGCTAGCATGGTTTTACCTGTTCCGGGCTCACCTTTTATTAGCAGCGGCTTTTCGAGCAAGATCGCTGCGTTAACGGCTTGTTTTAATGAGTTACTGGCAATGTAGTTGTCGGTTGAATTAAAAAGCACGATGTCACCTTATCTGGTCTGAGCAGTGATTAATAGCGTCATGATGCCACAGTTAGTCGGCGTCTGAAAGGTATGCAAAACGCGGTATCGTTTTACCCTCCACAGTGACGGTTTCTGTAAACATACTAAGCGGGCGTGCCCACATCCCAAATTCGCCATATAGCGCTTGATAAATTACCAGTGGCTCATTCGTTTCGCTATGAGTAGCAACATATTCAACTTTGTATTTTGGACCTTTGTAATGTTGGTAAATACCGGGTTTGATTGTCATGTGTTTATCTCGCATCTTGGAGTCATTTGGGTATAATTGCAGTTTGCACATTTTACGCTGAAACAAACTGCCTAAACTATGAATTATATTTCGTTAGATGAATACAAAAAAGCCTGGGTTTTTCGTCATAAAGATATGCCGATAAGCAGCGAAGACGCAGCGCAAATAAAACCAATGAGTGCTGAACGCGCTGCGGTTTTATGGACTACCATGGTGAGCCGAGAGCATGATCACCCTGACTTTTTTGATAAAACAGATTGGTGCGGCAAAGACGACAGCTTTTCAGAGACCATTAACTGGGAAAGTGCATGGGAAGCTGGCGACGAGCAGTTACCAGAAGAAATCCTTAACCACTTAGCGTGGGAAGCAAACACCACTGTTTATTTTTGCATGGCTCGCGACAATATTATTGAAACCAGCTTTGCCGTTTTTAAACGTTGTTGGCAAAACTTTATGTTTTTAGCTGATGGTAGTTTGTTATTAGGTAAAAAGCGTGATGCAGTGGTGCAGTTTTTAGAAACTGGTAACGCAAAATTGGGTAAAAAAGGCGCAGTAAAGTAGCGCTCAATAAACGCTCTATGCTATAAAACAGTCAAGCAATTGTTTTATAAGAGCGCGCATTGTCTAAACCAACTTCACAGAGCGAACACTCGCAACAAGCCGAAATTTGGCAAACTGATGCCGAGCGAGCTTTGTATGCGCAGTTATGTAATGCATTTTATGCTCGTGAGATCCCGCGTTTAGTTGATGAACCTGATGCAGCAAGGCTTAGACGCTTATTAGCAAGCCTGCCATACTATATTGAGCGTTTAGCCATGCGTATTGTCAGTGGTGATGCGCCATTACAGCTTGACTCACAAAATGGCAGTTGGCTTGAAAAACAAAAAACAACGCCGCCTGTTTATAACAAAAAAGACTCAAAAGACTTTTATAGTCAATATGCTAAGCGCGGGTTAATTGTTCCCGTGTTAATTAATGACGAGCAATGTACAAGGGTGCGCATAGACAGCTTAGATCAAGTAAGCGACAATAAGGTACATTGCAACGAGCTTGGTTGGTTTGATACTTCCGGTGAATCGCTTGAAAACACGCATATTCAATTGCTTAAGCCTGCGAAAGCGGTGATGGCAGCAGCGTGTTGCGGTCATCAATGGCAATTTAATAAACGCATCACACCTAAGCGTTTGTCATTAAGAGAAATGCTGCTAGCAAGCAATATAAATTGGCGTAATTTAAAACGCCCTTTGACTTAATTTAACCGCGAAGGAGTGTTCAATGCGGGTTTTTCAATTCGCCTTGTTGTGTTTGGCTTTATTTATTCAGTACCGCTTATGGTTTGGCCATAATGGGGTGCAAGATTACACTCGTTTAAAACAAGCGGTTATCTCCCATCAAGACACCAATACGAAATTATTAAAGCGCAACAAAGTGCTCAAAGCCGATATTGAAGACTTAAAACTCGGTCAAGAGGGCATTGAAGAGCGGGCGCGTAATGAATTAGGAATGATAAAACCTGGCGAAACCTTTATTCGCGTATTACCAGGTCAACAACAAAATGAACACTAAGCAAACTATTACCGCCATTGTTCCCGCTGCGGGAGTAGGGAGTCGAATGCAGCATTCGGCGCCAAAGCAGTATATTGAACTTGCGGGTAAAACTATTTTAGAACATACCCTAAGTAAACTTGCAGAACTTAACGAGTTAAACACCATTAAAGTAGCAATCAGCGATGATGACGGCTACTTTGCTGATTTACCACACATAGATAAGCGTATTGAGCGCGTGAGTGGTGGTAAAGAACGCGCTGATTCAGTACTAAACGCCTTACTATCACTTGCTAATAACCCACCTGATTGGGTGCTCGTTCACGATGCAGCAAGGCCGTTAGTGTGTCTGGCAGATATTCAGCGTTTAATGACAGAATGCATCGCTGCTAATGAAGGCGGTATTTTAGCGTCAAAAGTAAAAGACACCATTAAGCGCGGCCATACCCACAGTGAGCAAACGGTGCCACGTGATGATTTATGGCAGGCACTCACCCCTCAGTTTTTCCCTTATCAAGCGCTGACAAATGCGCTATCAAGTGCCCTTAAAACTGGTGTGACTATCACTGATGAAGCATCGGCAATTGAATGGGCTAAGCAGCCTGTTAAGCTGGTTGCTGGTCGCAGTGACAATATTAAAATCACCACCCCAGAAGATTTAGATTTAGCAGCATTTTTACTGCAAAAACAACAAAACGAGAGTACCTCATGATTCGAATTGGCCATGGCTTTGATGTACACAAATTTGGCGGCGAAGGCCCGCTGGTAATTTGTGGTGAAAAAATAGATTACCCACAAGGCTTTTTAGCACATTCAGATGGTGATGTTGCTATTCATGCATTGTGTGATGCCATATTAGGTGCATTAGCAATGGGTGATATTGGTAAGCATTTTCCAGACACCGCGAGCGAATACGAAAATATTGATAGCCGAATTTTACTACGCCACGTGGTTGGGCTTGCTAAAGAGCAAGGTTATGTACTTGGCAATGCCGATGTCACGATTGTGGCACAAGCACCAAAAATGTTGCCACATATTCAAGCAATGCGTGAAAACTTATGCCAAGACCTTGAAGCTGATATTTCACAAGTCAATGTGAAAGCAACAACTACAGAAAAGCTAGGGTTTGAAGGCCGCAAAGAAGGTATCTCAAGCCACGCAGTCGTGATTATGAGCAAACAAAGCGCATGAGTGAGTTAAACTACCTATACGGTAAACCTCTTTCTAAGGCTGACTTTAAAACCCATGCTGAAGACTTCATGGTTGATGAAGACTTAGGTATTGAGTTTACCGGTTCTGGTGAACATGTTTGCTTGCAGGTTGTAAAAAAAGGCGAAAATACTCAGTTTATTGCGAAACGCATTGCCGAAAAAGCAGGGGTATCTCCACGTGATGTGAGTTATGCAGGCTTAAAAGACCGCCATGGCGTGTGTACCCAATGGTTTAGCGTGCCAGTTCCCATTAAAAAGCACATAGAATTTAGCGAACTGAATAACGAGCAGTTTTTTGTAATATCGCAACAGCGCCATAACCGTAAGCTCAGAACCGGTTGTCATAAAGGCAATCGCTTTACCATTACATTACGTAATGTCACTGAGCCGCTGGATATTTTGTGCCGTATCAACGCGGTGCGTGCTGGTGTGCCTAATTACTTTGGTGAGCAGCGCTTTGGCCATGGTGGTCACAACCTTGAAATGGCAAAGCGCATGTTTGCTGGTGAGCGTATCCGCGATAAAAAATTGCGTGGCTTAGTTATTTCAGCTGCGCGCTCTTATGTATTTAATGAGATCGTGAGTATGCGAGTTGCCGAGCATGGCCTTGCGAAAACAATGCACCGCGAAGTGTTTATGCTCAGCGGCAGTAATGCATTTTTTGAAGACAATATTAGTGATGACAATATTGCGCGCTTAGCGTCTGGCGATATTGTGATGTCGGCACCTATGGTGGGTAAAGGCGAAAAAGGCCTGACCGAAACCGAAAAAGTGTGGCTCGAACCTTATCAGTCTTGGATAGATGGCCTTAGCGAACTTGGCCTTAAGAATGAGCGTAGAATGTTACGACTTATTCCTGATTCATTAGCTGTTGAAACGATTGATGAAACTACTTTAAAGTTAAGTTTTGGTTTACCAAAAGGCTGTTTTGCTACCGCCCTGCTGCGTGAGCTGGTGGACTATCAAGATACAAGCCCCAGAGAACAAAAACAAAAGGATGCGTAAATGAAAATCTTATTGAGCAATGATGATGGCGTACATGCTAAAGGGATTGCGGTTTTGTATCATGCATTGACGCAAATAGCAGATGTGACCTTAGTAGCGCCAGATCGTAATTGTAGTGGCGCAAGTAATTCATTAACGCTCATGAACCCATTGCGTGCAACCACCCTTGATAATGGCTTTATTTCGATTAATGGCACGCCGACTGACTGTGTGCATTTGGGAGTTAATGAATTAGTCGAGCAGCAGCCAGATCTAGTGGTTGCAGGAATAAACCACGGCGCCAACCTAGGTGATGATACCTTGTATTCAGGTACAGTAGCAGCGGCCACTGAAGGGCGCCACTTAGGACTGCCGGCGATTGCTGTGTCGTTATGCTCTAAAGAAGGAAATCACTTTGAAACTGCAGCTGCGGTTGCGGTGAGTATTATCAAAGAGTTGGCATCGCACCCATTACCGAAAGATCAAATCATCAACTTAAACGTGCCAGATATTCCGCTTACAGAGCTTAAAGGAGTTAAGGTAACCCGTTTAGGTTCGCGTCATAAAGCTGAAACCATGACGAAACAACAAGACCCATGGGGCCGTGACATTTATTGGTATGGTACCCTTGGTGCTGAAAGTGATGCAGGTGAAGGCACTGATTTTTATGCCATTAATAATGGTTATGCATCAGTGACCCCGCTTAGTGTTGATATGACGGCGAAAGAGAGCTTACAAGCCGTCGATAGCTGGTTAGCAAATATGGAGATTAATAGTGCTGACTAATTATAATCGCAGTGCACTGGCATTAGCTGAACTATTAAAACGCGAGGGTGTAGAAGATAGTACTGTGCTTGAAGCGATAGCCTCAACACCCAGACACATTTTTATCGATGATGTTTTGCAACACAAAGCTTATCAAAATACTGCACTGCCAATCGGTCAAGGGCAAACGATTTCGCAGCCATATATTGTCGCACGCATGACTGAGCTGCTTCGCTTAGCGGGCGTACGTGATAAAGTGCTCGAAATTGGCACAGGCTCTGGCTACCAAACGGCAATACTGGCAAAAACCTTCACTAAAGTATGCTCGGTAGAGCGTATAAAAGCATTGCAATGGCAAGCAAAACGCCGTTTGCACAAGCTTGATTTATATAATGTCACCATGAAACACGGTGACGGCTGGCAAGGTTGGCAGTCGCAAGCTCCATTTGAGGGGATTATTGTTACTGCCGCTGCGGCCACTATGCCACAAGGACTTCTGGCACAACTTGCTGATGGGGGCGTTATGATTGCACCTATTGGTGAGCAAGATCAGCAATTAATGATGGTCGTTAGAAATGGCGACACTTTTACAGAACATAAAGTTGCACCAGTACGATTTGTACCTTTGGTACCTGGTGATATTGAATAGGACGTTAAACTTTGAAGTTGTTTACTAAGTTATATGATATGGCGCTGATATGGGCCAAACATCGCCATGCGGAGCGTTATTTAGCAGGGATGAGTTTTGCTGAATCTGTTTTTTTTCCGGTGCCACCGGATGTCATGCTAGCACCTATGTCGCTTGCTCAGCCAGATAAAGCATGGCGCTTTGCCAGCTTTACGACTATTGCTTCAGTGATTGGCGGTATTTTAGGTTACTTACTTGGCTTTTGGTTATTCGAACCAGTAGTTGAACCGCTAATTGCGCAAATGGGTTGGCAAGCCAAATTTGACACAGCGCTAAGTTGGTTTGAAAACTATGGTGTATGGGTGGTGTTTTTAGCGGGCTTCTCTCCTATACCTTATAAGGTTTTCACCATAGGTGCAGGTTTGATGCAAATGGCATTCTTGCCATTTTTAATTGCCTCGGCAATAGGTCGTGGCGCGCGTTTCTTCTTAGTGTCGGCTTTAATGAAGTGGGGCGGCGTTAAAATGGAGCAAAAATTACGTCAATATGTTGAAGCGCTTGGCTGGGGATTAGTTGTTTTAGTTGTGGTTGCGTACTTTTTACTACGATAACCCGTAAAACCATTAAACTAGTACGATAAGGAGCATTTTACGATGAGCAGGCAGTTAACAGTCTATGTTACTTTGTTTCTTAGTATTTTGCTCTTTGGTTGTACTTCTCGCGAAGCACCGGCACCGGTTAGTAGTTTAGATAATAAAGTTAAACCCGCCACACGCAAAGTAAATATCTCTGGCTCAAAATATTTAGTCAAAAAGGGCGATACTTTGTATTCAATTGCTTTTAGCGCTCAGCAAGATTTTCGAACGCTTGCAAAAATAAACGATATTCCAGCACCTTATACCATCTTCCCCGGACAGAGTATTTCGCTCACAAAATCGGCACAAAAATCAAAAAAGACGAAAAAATATACGAATTCGAGTAAAAAGTCTACCGTTTCTATACAAAAAAATAACAAAAAATTAAAGAAAGGGCTTGATCAGCCAAAACAACGAGAGTATGTTCAGAAACAAGCCAACAAAATAATTAGTGAGAAAAAGCGTAATTCTAATGCCAAAGTTGTATGGGGCTGGCCTGCAAAAGGTAAAGTCACAAAACGCTTCTCTAATAAAGAGAACGGCTTTAAAGGATTACAAATCACTAATAAACAAGGGGCTTCTGTTTTAGCTGCTGCACATGGAACTGTGGTATACGCGGGCAACGCATTGAGGGGTTACGGTAATTTAATCATATTGAAACACAATGATGATTACCTAAGCGCTTACGCGCACAATTCAAAGTTGCTTGTAAAGGAAAAACAGGAAGTAAAGGCAGGGCAGAAAATAGCAGAAATGGGCAGTTCAGACTCTTCGGTTACGGCTTTGAGATTTGAAATTCGTTATCGAGGTCAAGCAGTCAATCCTGCTAAGTATCTACCTTAGCCATTTAGGGTATTGATAAAGTGATTTAGCTCAATCACATATTTGCTCGGGAGGACGCTTATGGGTCACACAGCAAAACTTGAGAAAAAAACTGACGCGATTGACGATAAATTTGATGACACGGTAGTCGAAGAACAATCTTCTGAATTACTTGAAGAAGTCGACAACGAAGATGAAATTTTTGCAAAAGAAGAAGTTGCCAAGAATTTAGATGCTACACAGCTGTATCTTGGTGAGATTGGTTTTTCTCCGCTGCTAAGCGCAGAAGAAGAAGTTTATTTTGCTCGAAAAGCACTGAAAGGCTGTGAAGCCTCTCGCAAGCGAATGATTGAAAGTAATTTACGTTTAGTGGTGAAAATTGCCCGCCGCTATAACAACCGTGGCCTTGCGCTACTAGACCTTATTGAAGAAGGTAATTTAGGCCTTATCAGAGCCGTTGAGAAATTTGACCCAGAACGTGGTTTTCGTTTTTCAACTTATGCAACTTGGTGGATACGTCAAACCATTGAACGTGCCATCATGAACCAAACACGTACGATTCGTTTACCTATTCACGTGGTTAAAGAGCTGAATGTTTATTTAAGAACAGCCCGTGAATTAACGCAGAAACTTGACCATGAACCAACCGCAGAAGAAATTGCAGAGTGCTTAGACAAGCCGGTTGAAGATGTTACTAAGATGCTGCGTTTAAACGAAAAAATCACCTCGGTGGATACACCTATCGGCGGTGAAAATGACAAAGCGTTATTAGATATTATCGCCGATGAGAAAGACTATGGTCCAGAGGGCGAAGTACAGAGTAATGACATTAACAAGCACATTGTTGATTGGCTTGGAGAGTTAAACCCGAAACAGCGTGAAGTACTTGCTCGTCGTTTTGGTTTACTAGGCTATGAGCCATCAACCCTTGAAGATGTTGGTCGTGAAATTGGCTTAACACGTGAACGTGTAAGACAAATACAAGTGGAAGCATTACGTCGCTTAAAAGACATTTTGCAACACGAAGGGTTAAGTACAGATAGCCTATTCGACCAATTCACCTGATTTGACAACAATACATAGGCCTTCGGGTCTAGAACACACAAAAAAGCTGACACTACGTCAGCTTTTTTTATGCCTCTTTTATTTCACTACAGTAAATCTTTTAATTGATACAGTAGTTGGTGTGCTTGTCTTGGCGTTAAGCTGTCTGGATCAAGCTGTTTTAAGGTTAATTCAAGCTCAGAAGGCTCATCATCAAAACTTAACGTTTGCTGTTGCTGCTCAATAGGAGCAGTAACAGGTTGATGGTTCTCAAGCATTTTAAGCTTTTGTTTTGCTTGTTGGATCACCGCTTTTGGTACACCAGCCAAGGCAGCAACTTGTAAACCAAAGCTCTTGCTTGCTGCGCCTTCAAGCACGGTATGCATAAAGGCAATGGTGTCGTTGTGTTCAATGGCATCTAGGTGCACATTAACCAATCCCGTTTTTTGTTCGGCCAGTTCGGTTAACTCAAAATAGTGAGTTGCAAATAAGGTTTTAGCGGCAATTTTTGATGCTAAATAATCAGCCGTTGCATAGGCAAGCGATAAGCCATCATAAGTCGAAGTACCGCGACCAATTTCATCCATCAGTACTAGTGATTGCGCTGTGGCGTTATTTAAAATTGTTGCTGTTTCGGTCATTTCAACCATGAAGGTTGAGCGTCCTGATGCTAGGTCATCACTTGCGCCAATACGCGTAAAGATACGGTCAATATTACCAATCTCTGCACTATCAGCAGGAACGTAACAACCAATGTGAGCCATTAGAACAATAAGTGCAGTTTGGCGCATATAGGTCGATTTACCACCCATATTTGGACCTGTGATAATCAGCATTTTACGGTCGTTATTAAGCTCCACAGGGTTAGCTATAAACGGGTCTTTCATTACCTGCTCTACTACCGGGTGGCGACCTTGCTTAATACTGATGTTATCGTTATCGCACAGAGTTGGCTTAGCATAATTAAGCGCTTGCGCACGTTCGGCTAAATTGTTCAGTACATCTAAATCTGCTAGAACAGCTGCCATTGTTTGTAGCTGCTCAATGTGCGGAGCAATAAACTCAAAGAGTTGCTCGTAAAGCTGTTTTTCAAGCGCTAGCGCTTTTGACTGGCTACCAAGTACTTTATCTTCGTGCTCTTTAAGCTCAGGAATAATATAACGCTCATTATTTTTTAGCGTTTGACGGCGAATATAATCGGCAGGAACTAAATGCGAGTTCGCACGGCTTACCTCAATAAAAAAGCCATGCACCTTGTTATAGCCAATTTTTAAGGTGCTAATGCCAGTGCGTTCACGCTCACGTTCTTCAAGCTTTTCAAGAATATCGGTAGCACCTTGGCTTAGGGCACGCCATTCATCAAGTTCGCTGTTGTAACCTGGTGCAATCACACCCCCATCACGAATAAGCACCGGTGGGGTTTCGATTACAGCACGCTCTAGTAAATCTTGTAGTTCAGGTAACTGTTGCGACTTAGCAATAATTTGACTAATACGCGGATCGTTAGCATCTAGTAATAGTTCGTGAAGTGGCGCGAGAGCTTGCAGCGCGCTACGCAGGCGCGTTAAATCTCGCGGCCTAGCAGTGCAAAGCGCTAGGCGTGCAATAACACGTTCAATATCGCCAATTTGCTTTAATGACTCTTGTAGCTCACCACATAATTGCGCATCGATAATTGCGCTAATAGCGTTTAGTCGAGAGTTGAGCTCTGTTTTACTGCGCACCGGTGTATGAATACGGCGTTTTAATAAGCGTGACCCCATAGCTGTGGCTGTTTTATCAAGTACTTGCGCAAGAGTGTTTTCGTAACCACCCGATAAATTAACCGTTAGTTCAAGGTTTTTACGAGTTGCTGCATCTAAGATCACCGCGTGTTCGTTTTGTTCAAGGGTGATTGCACGGATATGCGGCAGGGCCATACGCTGAGTGTCTTTTACGTATTGCATTAAGCAGCCTGCAGCGACTAAAGCTGCGTGTGCTTTGTCTACTCCAAAACCAACTAAATCTTTGGTGCCAAATTGGTCGCAAAGTAAATGCTGCGCAGTATCTAGATCAAATTCCCATTCCGGGCGACGACGCGCGCCTTTGATATGTTCAATTAAGTGCACATTTGCAAATGTTTCACTGTAAAGTAGCTCAGCAGGGGCTAAACGCTGTAATGTTGAGCTAAATGCTTCGTCGGTATTAACTTCTAACACATTGAACCGGCCAGAGTTAATATCTAAATAAGCAATACCATATAGGCCTTGTTTGTTTTGCCATACACTGGTTAGCAGGTTGTCTTGGCGTTCTTGTAATAATGCTTCGTCAGAAATTGTGCCCGGTGTAACAATACGTACAACTTTACGCTCAACAGGGCCTTTGCTAGTTGCTGGGTCACCAACTTGTTCACAAATAGCTACTGACTCACCCATTTGTACAAGGCGAGCTAAGTAGTTTTCGACTGCGTGATAGGGTACGCCCGCCATTGGAATGGGGTCGCCACCGGCTTTACCTCGATGGGTTTGAGAAATATCAAGAAGTTGCGCTGCACGCTTGGCATCATCAAAGAAAAGTTCGTAAAAGTCGCCCATACGATAAAACAATAAAATATCCCGATGCTCGGCTTTTATTTTTAGATACTGCTGCATCATAGGGGTTTGTTGTTTTATAGTGTGCGGTGCATAAAGATCAAACGACATGTATTTACCCAAAGGCTGAATATGGAATTACATCAAGAGATTAAAACACTTGCTGCGAAATTAGGAGCTATTTTAACGGATAAACGCTTATGGATCACTACCGCAGAATCATGCACTGGCGGTGGAGTGAGTTATGCACTAACCGATACCCCAGGCAGCTCTAATTATATTGACCGAGCGTTTGTCACTTATAGTAACCAAGCAAAACATGAGCTCATTGGCGTTAGCGAGCAAACCTTAAACAGCTTTGGTGCGGTGAGTGAGCAAACCGTTGTTGAAATGGCATCGGGGGCGGCAAAAGCTGCAAACGCAGATATCGCAATAGCTATTTCGGGGATAGCAGGCCCCGGTGGTGGAACACTGGATAAACCTGTGGGATTAGTATGGTTTTGCATTCATTTTGCTGGTCAAAACTACCCAAGTCAGCAAGTTTTCTCTGGCGATCGAGCTGAAGTTAGACTGCAAGCTATTGTTTACTCATTAAAAAATATAATTGAATTGATAAAATCTGAAAATTAGCTTGATACTGTGATTTCATACAGTATACTGTCTGCATTAGCCGGATTTGGAGAACAGAATGAACGATAACAAACAAAAAGCCTTAGACGCTGCTTTATCACAAATTGAGCGTCAATTTGGTAAAGGCTCAATTATGAAACTGGGCGACAATAAAGCCCTAGATATTGAAGCAATCTCAACAGGTTCACTAGGTATCGATATCGCATTAGGTATTGGTGGTTTACCTACGGGTCGTATTGTTGAAGTGTATGGTCCTGAATCATCAGGTAAAACAACGCTTACTTTACAAGTTATCGCTGAAGCTCAAAAGCAAGGTAAAACGTGTGCATTCGTAGATGCTGAGCACGCTCTAGATCCTGTATACGCACAAAAATTGGGAGTAAACATTGATGACTTACTTGTTTCTCAACCAGATACTGGTGAGCAAGCATTAGAAATCTGTGACATGTTAGTTCGTTCAAGTGCTGTTGATGTTGTGATTGTTGACTCGGTAGCAGCTTTAACACCTAAAGCTGAAATCGAAGGTGACATGGGTGACTCACACATGGGTCTACAAGCTCGCTTAATGTCACAGGCATTACGTAAGCTTACAGGTAACATCAAGCGTTCAAACACACTATGTATTTTTATCAACCAAATCCGTATGAAAATTGGTGTTATGTTTGGTAACCCTGAAACAACAACAGGTGGTAACGCACTTAAATTCTACTCTTCAGTACGTATCGATATTCGTCGTATTGGTTCTGTGAAAGAAGGCGACGAGGTTGTTGGTAACGAAACTCGCGTTAAAGTTGTTAAGAACAAGGTTGCTCCGCCGTTTAAACAAGCTGAGTTCATCATCATGTATGGCGAAGGTATTTCTAAACAAGGCGAGTTAATTGACCTAGGTGTTAAGCATAAGATTGTTGAAAAATCAGGTGCTTGGTACAGCTACAATGGCAGCAAAGTTGGTCAAGGTAAAGCAAACTCAATTAAGTTCTTAAAAGACAACCCAGAGATCGCAGATGAGATCGAAGGTAAGTTACGTGAGATGCTATTACTTCAGGCAACAGAACAACCAGAAGATGGTGAAGATGCAGGCCTATTAGCTGAAGACGAGCTATAAACACCGCAAAAGGGTACAGTTAAGCGTGATTTGACCCGCACTTAACACAAAAAAGACCGCTACATAGTTAGCGGTTTTTTTATGGGTGAAAGTTAGAAAGGGAAAAGTTAGCAAGGGCAAAGTTAGAAAGAGTAAAGTTAGAAAGAGTAAAGTTAGAAAGAGTAAAGTTAGAAAGAGTAAAGTTAGAAAGGGGAAAGTTAGAAAGGGGAAAGTTAGAAAGGGTAAAGTTAGCGAGAGTAAAGTTAGAAAAAGTAAAGTTAAAAAGAGTAAAGTTAGCGAGAGTAAAGTTAGAAAAGGTAAACTTTACTCTTGCAACTATTACATGAAAAAGCCGCATATAATGCGGCTTTTCATGTGCTTAAAGCTTAAAACTTACAGCTTACAGCTTACAGCTTACAGCTTACAGCTTACAGCTTACAGCTTACAGCTTACAGCTTACAGCTTACAGCTTACAGCTTACAGCTTCTAGCTCAAAGCTTACAGCTGCCAGTTGAAAGACACTGAGTAGTTACGCGGTGCGCCGTAATAACCTTGAGCCCAGAAAAGACTATGGATGTACTTTTCGTTGGTCACGTTATTAACGTTCAAGTTAACGCTCATATTGTCGTTAATATCGTACGTTGCCATTAGGTTTAATAGGCCGTACGCATCTTGCGTTGTGGTGATAAGTGCAGCATTCGTAGCCGCATCACGCACTTGTACGCGCTTTGTGTCGTCTTGCCAACGATAGTTTAGGCCAAAGGTTAAACCATCAATCTCAGGCACTTTATGAGTTACAGCAAGTTTGAATTGGTTTTCAGGTGTGTAGTCTTTTACTAACTCATCACCATCAATGTTTAGATTACTGTAGCTGAAGCTTGCACTTAGTGTTTCGTTGATTTGACCACTAAGTTCTACTTCAATACCGTCGCTGTTAATACCATCTGCGCCATAGTAGCGAGTGTCATCAGGTAATGAGTCAGGGATAGCAACAGCAAGGCCAACTTGTTTAGCGTCAAAGTAAGCAACTGTTACAAATAAGTCGTCATCAAGTAGCTGAGCTTTCACACCAATTTCGCTGCTTTTACCTGTGATTGGATCTAAGTAATCGCCATTGATGTCACGCTCTGTTTGCGGTACGAAGGTTTCTGTGTAACTTGCATAAGTTGAGAAGCTTTCGTTGATATCATATACAGCACCGAAGTAAGGCACCGTTTGGTCGCTATCTTTGTCTTTTGCAACGCCGTAAGAGGCACCTTCAGTTTCCCAATTTACTTGGCTCACACCTGCTAAAATGCTGAATGCGTCAGTTGCACGAATACGTGTTGAAATATATGCAGAGCGTTGACGGCTAGTGATATCAGCACCTGTTAAACCATCAGTAAGTGTTGGTACTGGCGCAACACCGTCCCAACCACCTAGCTCAGGCATTGCAGGGAAACCATTGCCTGTAGTGTAGTCATACAATGATTTATCTTTGTTATCCATATCTGCTTGGTTTACACCAAACGACAGATCATGTTCCATACCAAATAAATCAAATTTACCTGTTGCGTAGATATCTAAAATGTCGTGCTTATCTTTGTGGTCATATTCACTGGCATAACCAGTTAGGCCAAGACCTGTTTCTCTGTCTGGTGTGCCGTAAACATAGAAAAGCTCAGAATCTTGCTCATTTTCTAAGTGCGCGTAGCTTGCTTTTAAGAACCAAGTATTGGTGATTGCTTGCTCAATTGATAAGAACAGCTGCTCAGTTGTGTTATTCCAGTATGACCAATCAGACGCTGTGCTAGTTGAAGCGTCAAAGTTTGTTGCTGAACCATCGCTGTAATAAAGCGGTAAGGCACCCCACAGTGGGCTATCAGCATCTTTCTTTTGATTTACATAGTTTGCAGTTACTACTGTGCTATCAGTTAGCTGGCCTTCGTAGGCTAGGTAATAAATTGTTTTATCTTGCTCGTAACGGTCAAGGTATGACTCAGTTTTGTGCTTGGTAAATACAGCACGTACAGCGTGGTTTTCGTTGATAGCAGTTGAAGCGTCAAGCTCTAAACGCTTGTTATCCCAAGAACCATACGATACAGACGCATTTACTTGCGTTTGATAAGTAGGGCGCTTTAGAACCATGTTGACTGTTGCTGATGGGTTACCAGCACCTGTCATTAAACCATTGGCACCACGTACAATTTCAACACTATCGAAAATAGAAGTATCAAGAGTACCTTGGATTGAACCGTTGTCTTGCGGCATACCCATGCCATTAACTTGGAAGTTGGTGATCTCAAAACCACGAGCTTTAAAATAAGTACGGTCAGTTTCTATTTGCTCAACAGTCACACCCGGTGTGCTTTCAAGTACAGCGTTTAAATTATCGAGTGAGAAGTCATCCATTAGCGCACGTGATACAACAGAGATTGACTGTGGCGTTTCTTTAATTGTTAGCCCTAATTTGGTTGCTGACTGTGCTTCTTCAGTGATGTAGTTTTTATGATGCTGGCCATACACGGCAATTTTTTCAATTGCTTGTTCTTCTTTTTGTTGTTCTGCAAAAGCGTGGCCACTTAAAAGTGCTGAGGTCACAAGGCTTAATTGAGATAAGCGCAAAAATTTTGTTGATGACATGCAAAGTTCCAATTAGTTCAATGAATAGTGAAATTAATGCGTAATTTAATCTAAATGAAAATAATTTGCAATTAGGGTTTTCTGTTTTAGTGAATAATTGTTTGCAAAAAAGTTTAAAGGGCACAGAAATATAAAAAGAAGATATAAAAAAAGCGGCCGAAGCCGCTTCAGGAAGTAAAATAAGTTTAAATCTTAAAATACGTATTTTGCAGAGAACTGCAGACGGTCCATATCGCCGTCAACACCGCTTTCTAGCTCACGCTCAGCATGTTTAAACTCAACACCAAATGTAAGCTTTTTAACAGGCGAATATAAAAGGTTGGCACTATAGCTTTGGCTCATTTCTGTAGGGGCGCCAGTCACAGCAAGTAAATCTGTGTTGTTATCTGCTGAGAAGAATGAATAAAGGAAAGTTGAGCGCCATTGGCTGTTCCAGTGTTGTTGATAGGCAATGAAACCTGATGTTGAATCAATTGCATCTAAATCATCACCGTCAAGCACCGCACCATTTGCTACGTTTAAACCAACATAACGGCCTAAACCTGTGCCTTGAGTTAGCATAAATTTAAGGTTATTTTGGCCAAAATTTACTTTACCAGATGCACTGATACCGAACGATGATGTATCTGCATCAATGCCATTTTGTTTATAAGTTAACTGACGAGCAAGACCGGTAAATACTAATTCACCCCAGTCAGCTTTATGTGCGTAACGTGCTGTAAAGTCAGGCATTGATGCATCATCAGTAGCTACACGTGCGCCGCCAACTGTAACTGTGCTCTCTGGGTTTTCGATAGAGAATGACCAATTACCGGTAGTGTAACGTGCCTGTGCTTGACGTACGAACACAGTACCTTCTGCAGGACCAACGAAGTCGAGTGTTTCAGGTAATGCACCTACGTTTTGAAAGTTTGACCAAGCTTGACCAAATAACCAACCATCATAAGTCACAAATGCTTGACGAATACGAGGCGCGTAAGAGTTACTAACACGTTCGTTACCGCCTGGCGCTGAAGCAATAAAGTCTATTTCAATTTTAGTTTTGATGGTTTTACCATCGTCTAATTTTGTTGCTGTACCTAGGTTAAAGCGAGATTGGCGTGCATGCATGTCAAATACTGCATCGCTATCGCTGTCTGCGCCTACAGGTGTTGTACCTGGTACGTAGAAGTCACGGCCAATGCTGCCGCCAGCTGGTACGCCTGCAGAGTAATCACTCCACATAGCATCAAGTTTTACATAGCCACCATAAGAAACGTCTGTGTTACCAATGGTTGCGGCGTTAGCGGTACCTGCAAGTGCACATAAAACAGCTGAAGCTGTGAGTGTCTTTAATGCGGTTACTTTTGTTGTTGTCATAATGTGTATTCCTGTCGAAGCTACTTGTTGATTGCATTAATGTTGTTGTATCACTGTTGTTTAAGAAATGACTTCTCTCAATTATCTATTGGTCTATTAGACTAAGGTGGAATGGGTAGTTAAATCGCATCCAACCTAACATTGGACTAGATTATAGAAGGCAATTTTAAAGTTTTTTGTTAAATGACAAGATATACAACTAAGGTCTAATACTTTCAGGGGCTTTGCTGAGTGATCCTTGAAGCAGGCCGTAGGCAAGTAATTAAAATGGAGACGACAACAATGTCAGAAAGTATCTATCCAGTACCAGCGCATATCAAGAATGCAGCACTAGTTGATAACGATAAATATAATACACTGTACAAGCAATCTATTGATGACCCTGAAGGATTTTGGCGAGAGCACGGTAAACGCCTTGATTGGTCAACTCCTTATAACAAAGTAAAGAACACCTCATTCGACAAAGGCCACATCAGCATTCGCTGGTATGAAGACGGCCAACTTAACGCTTCTTACAACTGTATTGACCGCCACCTTGCCACTAAAGCCGATAAAACAGCTCTTATTTGGGAAGGCGATAACCCTGAACACAACGAAAATATTAGCTACCAACAGCTTCACGACGAAGTAGCTAAACTGGCCAACGGCCTTAAAAAATTAGGTGTATCAAAAGGTGACCGTGTCGCTATTTACATGCCAATGACACCGCAGGCTATTTACGCTATGCAAGCGTGTGCGCGTATTGGTGCTATTCACTCTGTAGTATTTGGTGGTTTCTCTCCATCAGCGATTGCTGACCGAATTAATGACTCAGGCGCTAAAGTGGTAATTACTTCAGACGAAGGTCGCCGTGCTGGCAACTGCGTACCACTTAAAGCAAATGTTGATGAAGCGGTATCACAAGACTCAGTAACCACTGTTGAGCACGTTATTGTTCATCAGCTAACGGGTGGTGAAGTTGAGTGGAATAGTCATGATGTTTGGTGGCATGAGCTTGTCGCTGACTTACCAGCCGAGTGCGAACCAGAGCCAATGAATGCAGAAGATCCACTTTTCATTCTTTATACTTCAGGCTCAACGGGTCAACCAAAAGGTGTGGTTCATACTACCGGTGGTTACCTTGTTTATGCATCGATGACACATGAATATGTGTTTGATCTTAAAGAAGACGATATTTTCTGGTGTAGTGCCGATGTTGGCTGGATCACAGGTCACAGCTACATTGCTTATGGCCCATTAGTGAATGGCTGCACGCAAGTCGTATTTGAAGGTGTACCAACTTACCCAACAGCGGGCCGTATGGGTGAAGTAATTGATAAGCACAACGTGACTATTCTTTACACAGCACCAACTGCTATTCGTGCCCTAATGGCGAAAGGCGATGAGCCAACAGCGACTTCAACTCGTAAAAGTCTTCGTGTTATGGGTTCTGTAGGTGAGCCAATTAACCCAGAAGCGTGGGCATGGTATTACGAGCATATTGGTAACGAAAACTGCCCAATCGTAGATACCTGGTGGCAAACAGAGACTGGCGGCATCATGATCACACCATTACCAGGTGCGACAGATATGAAGCCTGGCTCAGCAACACGTCCATTCTTTGGTATTGCACCAGCACTATTTGATGCTGAGGGTAATACACTAGAAGGCGCGGTTGACGGTAACCTTGTTATTTTAGATAGCTGGCCATCACAAGCACGTACAGTTTATGGCGACCATGAACGCTTTGAACAAACCTATTTCTCAGCATACCCAGGCGTGTACTTCACAGGTGATGGTTGTCGCCGTGATGAAGATGGTTACTACTGGATCACAGGCCGTGTAGATGACGTACTTAACGTATCAGGTCACCGCCTAGGTACTGCAGAAATCGAGAGTGCATTGGTTGCTCACGAAGCAGTTGCAGAAGCAGCTGTAGTGGGTTACCCGCATGATATTAAAGGTCAGGGCATCTATGTTTACATCACTCCAAATGAGGGGGTTGTAGTGAGCGATGAACTAACAAAAGAGGTACGTAACTGGGTTCGTAAAGAGTTAAGCCCAATTGCATCACCAGATATGATCCAATGGTCTCCAGGTTTACCGAAGACTCGTTCTGGTAAGATCATGCGTCGAATTTTACGTAAAATTGCGGCAAATGAGCACCAACAGCTTGGAGATACTTCTACACTAGCCGATCCGAGCGTTGTTGATGAGCTAATCGAAAACCGATTAAATCGTTAAAATCGCGTTAAAAACTTGATTAGAAGTTGATTCTAAACGTAGTATATCGGCTGTCACTTAGAAATAGGTGTCAGCCGAATTTATTAGGAGTGAACCATGAGTCAGTTTTTAATAGCGGACGATCATCCGTTATTTCGTGAAGCGCTGAAAGGGGCATTGAGTGCTAAGTTCGCTGATTTAGAAGTGTTTGAATCGGAAAACTTTGATACCACCTTGCAGGTGCTGAGCGAGCAAGAAGATCTTGATATCTTACTACTAGACCTTCACATGCCAGGCAATGGCGATTTATACGGCCTTATTCGCATTCGCGAAGACTATCCAAGCTTACCAATAGCTGTTGTTTCTGGCAGCGAAGACATCAATGTAGTTTCTAAAGTAATGGGTTATGGTGCGATGGGATTTATTCCTAAATCATCTTCATCAGATGATATTGCGCTGGCAATTAACCACATTCTTGAAGGCGATGTTTGGCTTCCACTTGAGCTTAAAGATAAAGTGGCTGCCGTAGATGGCGAAGACAAGGAAATTGCAGCGCAAGTGGCTTCACTGACGCCGCAGCAATACAAGGTGTTGCAATACTTACACGAAGGCTTGTTAAACAAACAGATTGCTTACGAGTTACATATCTCTGAAGCAACCGTTAAAGCACACATTACGGCAATTTTTAGAAAGCTAGGTGTGTATAACCGTACTCAAGCGGTATTAATTGCCTCTAAGTTACAATTAGAGCCTATTGAGTCGGCATAACAAAAGATAATAAAAACAATAAAGAGGCCACTCAGCCCAATGCCAGTCAGTTAAGCTGACTGGCATTTCTTTTTTTATGTGGGTACTTTGATGGCTTAGGCTTTATCGCTCTTGGGTATCGCCTATCTTCTCTTCTAGGTGGCAGTTTAAATAGTCTCAGCGTACCTAACAGAT